>JAYVRP010000922.1:0-12814 GCA_043776215.1 Rhodoferax sp.
TCAAAAGGACCACCTTGCGCAGGCAGGTCAAACACCATGAAACGCATGCTGCGCCATGCCGCATCGACGGGGCGCTGCTGACGCACCGTCGACAAGGCCGTGCCAAATGCACCGTGTCCGGCCCACAACTCGCCATCCATCGGTATGGCAGGCCACCCGGCGGTAAACCAGGCCGGTGCGGCGACGCTAGCGCCTGCGCGCGTGAACAGTCGGCTGCCATCCCAGTAACCGCGCACCCCATCGTATTTTTCGCTGACCCAGTAGTCGGCCAGCGGAATGCCGGAGCGGTAGACGCTGGCGAGCATCAATGCTGGGCGCTCGGCCCGTGAGGCGAGGCACAAGAACGGTGTGGCAGATAGCAGCAGGCGAAGCACCGAACGTCGGTGCAGGAGCAAGGCATCCATCGGAGTCCTCCGTTGTGAGACGCCTCCGACTATGCGCGCGGATGCCGTGTTGGCGTCCAGGCTGCGCGGCCTTTCATCCGCCAACCTGATGATGCTACGTTGAGCGCCCCTGCGCGCCGGTTTCCCGGTCCCGGTCCCGGTCAGCGGCCAGGCCTGGGTGTGTTCCGGCGCAGGCAGCGGCTCCCGATCCAGAATGTCTTGCCGTAGATGGAAGGCCTGCTCCAGGCGCTGCGATGAGATCCTTCGAATCCGCGTGGCGCAAGCCAAAACGGCACTTGGGCTGCCCTGTAGTTCGTGCCGGTTCAGCCGATAAGACCAGTACCAACCGTCCGCGGCCTGTCGGCACCCGAAGTCGAAATTGGAGTCGACACGCACAAAGGCATGGGCGCGTTCCTGTGTTGCCCGCCATCGACGGCGTATTTCGCGAGGCGCGATCCCGCACTCTTTCCATGTCGGCCCGGCACCTGTCAGGAGCAATCGATGTCGAGAAGTTTCATTGTGGTCCTGGCCCTCCTGTGGTCAGTACCGTTGCAAGCGCAGAACATTCCAACCGTCAGTCAGTGGATAGCCATCTTTCAGGAAGTCCGGCAGCATCCGGTGTTCCGGGAGCTGAAGGTCATCTTTGCCAAGACACCAGCCGAAAACGTCGACTATTCACCCGTGGGTGTCATGCCGCGGGAGGGTGCCGACTGTGTTGTCGTCATCTCGGAGGGTGACAACACAAAGATGGACCGGATCATGGCACTGACGACCTCGCCTGAGACTGCGCGCGGGTTCCTGCTGGCCATTGCGGCCCACGAACTGGGGCATTGTTTCCGAATTCGAAGCAAACACCTGTCTGTGCAGATGTGGGAGCGTGTCCTGGCCACGGCCCCGGGCTCGGCCGAGCGAAGAGCCATGGAAAAAATCGTTTCCGTTGAAGAAGCTTACGCGGACGCCTATGCGTTTGCCTATATCCGGGATGCCCATCCACACTTGTATGCGACGGTGTTCAGGGCGATGCACAGCCTTCGTCACGAACCATCGTTTGCAACGTCGTTCTACCAAGTCGACGCACTGTACGCGGAACTGGATCTCCGGGGTCTGGATGTCAGCCTTCCGCTGCATTTGCAGGTCGAGGCCGTGATGCGAGAGTCCCGCTTCCAGACTCCGTGAAACCGTCGTTGCCGGCGTCAGGTGGCGCGCGCAGAGCGGACAGAGCAATGCCGCAGGCCGGGAGTTCATGGCCATGCATCTCCACTGCGGAACTTTGCAAGCCAGCATCAGACGCTAGTCCGCGTGACAGGCAATGCTAAACAATACGAACCAGCTGCGGAGCAACGATGCTGCGAAATCGCTCGGTGCAATTGCTCCAGTCAACAACGTCCACGCTCATCGGCAAGTCGGAATCTTCAAATGACTCGCGCAATTCGGCCAGAGCCTTCCATGAGAGGCCAGCCGGTGTTTTGATCATGAGGTCCAGGTCCGAGAACTTTTTTGCCTTGCCGTTGACACGGGAACCAAAGGCAAACACCTCACCCCCGGTCACATGCAGCCTGACTATCTCGCGCACCTTGGCCAGCTGCTCTGCCGGCAGGTCAATCATTACGCTGCTCCAGCTGCAACAACACGTTCCGAGCCTGCCCCGCGAAACCTGGAGCCATGTCGAACACAGCCTGCGCGACCGCTTGGTTGTACGTGTGGGAAGTCTGATTGCGGGCCTTATGGAAGTCCATCCACGCATCGACATCGTCGATCAGCCCGGCCTTGGCCGCAACCCGATACAACTGCCGCATTGGCACGCCGTCCACATCCCCGGCCACAGGGTTGGCTACAAGCCAGCGGCGCATCATTTTCCAACTTTGCTCATAGGCGACTTCGAAGGTCTGGATGACGCCCGCTTTCAATGCTTCTTGCGTGGTGATGTCGAACTGCTGCCAGCGCCGCGTGTCACCCGTCACGGACAAGGCGCGCACCAACGCGCCGAGTGCGGATTCCAGTGGGGAAAGATCGAGCATGTCGCGTTATACCAGCATGGCGGCGGACGCAGCCATGCTGGTCGCAACACCAATACGCACGCTGGGCCTGTCGAAGCGCCGCGCGAGACGTTCGACACGCCTGTCCTGAGCGGAGTCGAAGGGATCCTGTTGACCGCGCAGACCGAAACGACCCGATCAATCAACGCAAGTGCACCTCCCTGCGACAGGGCCAGCTCCACCATGATCGTAGGCGATGCGCGGTCGTGATCCGGCCGGCACGAATCACTGCGCCGCGGCTTGAAGCACCGGTCGGCCTGTCAGCATGCAACCGGCCCCGCTTCAGGCGCCGGAGCCCGCACCAGGCAGGCAGCCAGGGTGCCGGAGCCCGTCGCGACCAACGCCGGGCGCTGCTGGCTGCACCGCGCGATGGCAATCGGGCAACGGGTCGCGAACGGGCAGCCCGGCGGCGGTGACAGCGGGCTGGGCAAATCTCCGCTCAGGATGATTTTGTGGCGCGCACGCTGGCGTAGGGGGTCAGCCACGGGGATTGCCGACAACAGCGCCTGCGTGTAGGGATGGCGCGGTGCGCCGAACAATGTGTCGGTCGGGCCTTGTTCGGCGACCGTGCCCAGGTACATCACCATGGTCTCGTCCGCCAGGTGCCGGACCACCGACAGGTCATGCGAGATGAACAGGTACGCCAGACCGAGCTCACGCTGAAGCTCCATCAACAGGTTCAGGATCTGCGACCGGATGGAGACGTCCAGCGCCGATACGGGCTCATCCAGGACCAGCAGCCGGGGAGACAGGGCCAGGGCCCGGGCGATGATCACGCGCTGCTTCTGCCCGCCGGACAGCGCATGGGGCGTCCGGTTCGCGTACAGCGCGGGCAAGCCCACGCGGTCCATCAGTTCGGCCACGCGGCGGCCCTGGTCCGCGCGAGTCCAGCGCTGGATGGACAAGGGCTCGGCAATACTGTCGCGAATCGGCATCTTGGGGTCCAATGCCGCGCTGGGATCCTGGAACACAATGGCCATGCGGGTGGCGAGCGCCTGGCGCGCCGCTTTGTCCAGGCGGGTGATGTCCTGACCCTCGAAGTGGATGCTGCCGGAAGTGACGGGCTCAAGACCCACGATGGCGTAAGCCGTCGTCGACTTGCCACAGCCGCTTTCCCCTACCAGCGCCGCAGTCTGCCCCGCGCCCAGGTCGAACGACACGCCGTCCACGGCCTTGACGACCGCGCGCTGCGCTCCGCGCAGTGTGAAATGCACCTTGAGATCGCGGACGCGAAGCAAGGGGTCGATGCCGCTGGCCGCACCGGATTTCCTGCTCTGTGGGTTCATGCCATTTCCGCCACGCGGTCCGAGTGCCAGCACGCCGTCCGGTGCCGGGGCGGCCCGACCGGCAGAAGGTCCGGCCTCTGCGCGCACGCCGGGCTCGCCAATGGGCAGCGGGTCTGGAAGCGGCAGCCCAGGGGCCAGGCGTCGGCACTCGGAACCGCACCCTCAATGGTGCGCAGCAATGTCTTGCGCTGGCCATCGAGTCTGGGCACCGTCTCGAGCAGCAGTCGTGTGTACGGGTGGGCCGGGGCCGCGAAGAGGGACTCGACCGGCCCGGATTCCACCACCCTCCCGCCGTACATCACCGCCACATCGTCGGCCATGTCAGCCACCACCCCCATGTCGTGGGTGATGAGCAGGATACTGGTGCCGACCTCGTCGCGCAGGCGCTTCATCAGGTCGAGGATCTGTGCCTGGATGGTCACGTCCAGGGCGGTTGTCGGTTCGTCGGCGATCAGCAGCCGCGGACGGCAGACGAGAGCGGCCGCAATCATGATGCGCTGGCACATCCCGCCCGACAACTCGAACGCGAACTGCCGCGCACGCAGCTCGGGGTCGGGTATGCCCACCCGCTGCAACATGTCGATCGCCGCGCGATGGGCTTCGTGGTCGGACAGGCCGCGGTGGATCTTCAAGGCCTCCTCGACCTGCGCACCGACGCGCATCAGCGGGTTCAGCGAGGCGATCGGCTCCTGAAAGATGAAGGAGACCTGGTTACCGCGAATGCGCTGCAGGGCTGACTCGTCCAGCCCCGCGAGGTCCCGGCCCTCCAGCTCGATGCTCCCGCCAGCGAACCGCGCGGCCCTGGGCAGCAACTGCAGGATGGACAAGGCGGTGAGGCTCTTGCCACATCCGCTTTCGCCGACCAGTGCAACGATGCGGCCGGATTCGGCCGACAGCGAAACGCCATCCACCACGTCCACACCTGCGATGCGTATGCGCAGGTCGCGGATCGCCAGCACCGCATCCGACGGGGACGCGCCAGGGTCAAGCGCCATGCAGCGGATCCCCCACGGCGACGGCCGCCCAGGGGCTGAAGGGGTGGGCCATGCCGACGTTGTCGGTGCCTTCGCGTGCCACTGCGGAGGGCACGGCGAAGTGCACCGGGTACAACGCATCCTGCACCACTTCCACCGTGTAGCGCGTGGCAATGGCAGCAGCGACCTCGGGCCCGGCGAGGGCGTTCACGCGGATCGTCGGTGTGCTCGCATCGATGCGCGGCAGGTGGAAGGCATCCTCCAGTGACAGGCCGAAGTCAGTCATGTAGGAGAGGATCTGCAGCACCGTCGGAAAGATCGTGCGTCCGCCAGCCGCACCGATGGCCAGCCGTGGCAGGCCGCCTGCCGTCAGGATGAGCGGGCACATGTTCGCCAGCGGCTTGGCGCCGGGTGTGATGGAATTGGGCTGCCCTGGACGCGGGTCGAACCACATCATGCCGTTGTTCATGAGGATGCCGGCCTCAGGCAACACCACTTTGGAGCCGAACCGCGACAGCAGGGTATTGGTCAGCGACACCATGGTGCCGGACGCGTCGACCACGCTCAGGTGCGAGGTGCACCCCGCTTCCGGGCTTGCCGCATGACCCATGCTCGTGAGACGCGACTCGTAAGCATTGCGGATCGCGCTGGCGTAGGCCAGCGCAGCGGTGGGCATCGGGGTGGAACGATTCAGGCCAGCGGCGCGCAGGCTGCGGGCTGCCTGCAACAGGGTCGGACCCCCGCTGAGGCCGGGAATTGCGTTCACTTCCCACTCGCCATAGTGCCCGACCAACGGTGAATGCCAGGCGGGCTGGTAACGCGCCAGATCGGCCAACCGGATGCGCGATCCGCCGGCCTCGAGATCCCGGGCGAGCGTGTGTGCGACCTCGCCCTCGTAGAAGTCCCGCGCGCCAGCCTGCGCGAGCCTGCGCAGGAGCGCGGCCTTGGCTGGCATGGGTCGCCGCGCTGGCCGGGGGCCATCACTGACCCGGGGTGCCTGCCCATTGTCCAGAAACAGCGCGGCGGATGCCGGGAACCGGGCCAGGCCGGCCGCGTCCAGCGCAATCGTCAGGCAAGCGAACCAGTCCACCTCCAGGCCGGCCTCGGCGTGTTCGATGGCCGGTTGCAGCGCATCGGCCCAGGACAGGGTTCCGAAACGCTCCAGGGCGCCTGCGAGGCCGGCGACGGCGCCAGGGACACAGATGGAGGTGTAGCCCGACACGTTGCGCTCACCTTCCACGGCCGGCCAGTTGAACCAGTTGCCACTGTCCGACGTGCCCAGCGGATAGTCCGCCGTTTGTAATCCAAGGGGCGCCAGCACATTGAAATCGAGCGTGTGCACGGCTCCGGTGGCGGCGTCGGCATGCAGCAGAAAACCTCCGCCACCAATGCCGGACAACCACGGTTCCACCACACTGAGCACGAGGGCGGTGACCACCGCTGCGTCCATGGCGTTGCCGCCACGCGCCAGCACGGCCGCGCCGGCTTCCGCCGCGTGGCGGTTCTGGGCGGCGACCAGACCGTGGCGCGAGCGGATGGCGGGCTTGCGCAACGAATAGGTTTGCATCAGGCCTCCTGGCGGCCGAAACGCCGGCCGGCGATCATCTGGGGGGTCTTCAGCGGCACGCTGAATTGCTGGTGGTTGACCGAATTGGCGTGGTGGGCTGCCAGTTCACCTGCCGTGGCGATCCACGCACCGGGTGACGCCGTGACCCGCTCCAGCAGCTTTTCGAGCAGCCGGATGCGGTAGGCACGGCCGGCGATCCAGTCGTGCACGGTGAGCATGAAGATACTGCCTTCGGCATGGAGCATGTCCCACTCGTCGAGCCATCCCTCCAGCACCGGCCCGGGCGGCGAGGGTGGCCAGTGGTCGACTCCGCCGCCCAGGAACTTGAAATACACGGCGTCGTCGAGCGCCCACTGGACGGGGACTTCCACCACACCGTCCATCGTGTAGGGGGTGTCGAAACCGGACAGGGAGCTGTCGTACATGCCGCGGGCCTTGAGTTGCGCCAGCATGTGGCCGGTTATTTCCCAGGCCGGCGAGCGGAAGCCTTTGGGTGTGACGCCGACCTGCCGGCGGAAGATTTCCAGCGAGGCCTCCAGTGCGCCGGTGAATTCGGCGTCCGACACCTGCGACACGATTTCGTGGAAATAGCCATGCAGCCCGACCTCGTGGCCACGCTCGATGAAGGCCGGCAGCAGCTCCGGGTGGTTTTCCGCCACGATGCCGGGCACGAAAAACGACGCCCGGATGCCGAAACGTTGCAGCAGGTCGAGCAGCCGCCAGATACCCACACGCGGGCCGTAGCTGCGCTGCTCCATGTGTCCGATCATGGAGTGCGCGGCCTGTTCGCGCAGGTTCCACAGCAGCGGTGACTCGGCATCCACGTCTACCGTGAAGCAGAAGGCGCTGCGTTTTCCCTCGGGCCATACATAGGTCGGCCAGGGGGAGGATCGCTGGTGTAGTGGGGTCATGGAGTTGTTCCTGATGTTGCAGTGGCGAATCGGCGGCCCGACGGCCGGGTGGCACGCTCAGAGTGCCTTTTTCTTGGCCTGGTGCACCTCCGTCGATCCGATGGAGTTACCGCCATCGATGGTCAGCGTGGAGCCGGTCACGAAGGACGACGCCTCGCTGGCCAGGTAGTACAGGCCGTTGCGGACGTCGGCCAGCGACGTCGATCGGCCGAGCGGAATCGCGGCGACGGTTTTCTCGATGTGGGTCTGGGTCAGCGCACTCACGGAGCTTCCTGCCGCAAAGCCCGGCTCCAGCGTGTTGGCGCGAATGCCGTACTCCGCCAGCTCGATGGCAAATCCCTTGGTCAGCCGGTCCAGTGCGGTTTTGGAGGTGCAATACGGCACCACGGTGCTGCGCATCTTGCGCGAGGCGCCGGAGGAGATATTGATGACGGACCCCTTGACCTTGTGTTGCACCATCTGCCGTGCCAGGCCCCTGGTCAGGATAAAGGGCGCGCGCAGGTTGATGTCAAAAATCCGGTCAAATTCCCGGGTCGTGATGTCCAGCAGAAAGCCGCTGGGGTAGACACCGGCGTTGTTGACCAGGACGTCCGCGGCGCCCCAGCGCTCGCCGACCTGGGCCACCAGAGCCTCGATCGATGCCTCATCGGTGAGGTCCGCCGCCCACACGAATCCGTTCTGGCCCAGGGTCGACTGCGACGCCAGCGCATGCAGACCGTCTTCCTGCATGTCGGTCAGGCACAACACACAAGCCGCCTGCTCGAAGGCCTGGGTGATCCAGCGCCCGATGACGCCGCAGGCGCCGGTGATCACCACACGTTTTCCGGCCAGATCAGAGAAGTAGTCCATGGGTCGATGTGTCCTTGTCGTGGTTACGTCAGTCGGGGGTCGAACCGGTCGCGCAGGTCGTCTCCAATCAGATTGATGGCCAGCACCAGCAAGAACAGGCACAGGCCGGGAAAAGTGGCGATCCACCAGGCCGTGGCCAGATAGTTGCGCCCGGTGCTGATGATGGAGCCCCAACTGGCGGTCGGAGGTTGCACGCCCATGCCAAGGAACGACAGCCCAGCCTCGAACAGGACCATGAGGCCAAACTCCAGCGTCGCCACCACGGTCACGGCGCCCATGATGTTGGGCAGAACATGGCGCAGCAGGATGCGCATAGGTCCTGCACCCATCAGTGTTGCCAGCCGCACGTAGGGCGTGTTGGCGATACCGAGGGTCTGGCCGTAAGCGACCCGCGCATAACGCGGCCAGCGTGTCAGCGCCAGCACCACGATCACGTTGACCAGGCCCGGCCCCAGCACGGCCACTGTGATGATGGCCAGCAGGATCGCGGGGATCGACAGGAACACGTCCACCACCCGCATCACAAGCACCTCGACCCAGCCGCGCAGATAGCCGGCCAGCATGCCCAGCGTCACGCCCACTGTGCCGGACAGGATGGCAGCGGCAAATGCCACCGCCAGCGACACCCGCGCACCATGCAGCAGCCGCGTCAGCAGGTCGCGGCCGAGTTCATCGCTGCCCAGCAGGTAATGGAAGGAACGCGATGTCCCGCCGGGGGCCTTCATGCGCCCCATCAGGTTCTGCGCGTTCGGGTCGTAGGGGGCGATCCACGGGGCCAGTACGGCGACCAGCACGAACAGAACCACCATCACCAGCGGAATCCAGAACGTCAGGCGCACCCTGGGGCGCAGGTGCGCGACAGGCGGCATCACGCTGGCAGCCATCATCGCCGCGCGCCGTCCAGGCGGATGCGCGGATCGACGGCGCTGTATAGCAGGTCGGCGCCCAGGTTGAGTGCCACGGTCACGAAGGCGCCGAGCAACACCACACCCTGCACGACCATGAAGTCACGCGCCAGGATCGACTGCACGGTGACCTGCCCCAGGCCTGGCCAGGCAAATACCGTCTCCACGATCACAGCGCCCGCCAGCAGGTTGGAGATCTCGATGGCTGCGACGGTGATCACCGGGATGGACGCGTTGCGCATCAGGTGATGCACCAGCAGTCGCGCCACCGATGCGCCGCGCGCGCGGGCACTGCGCACGTAGTCGCGCGTGAGCTCATCCAGCACCGAGGTGCGGGTGATGCGCGCGAAGGTGGCCATGCTCAGCAGGCCGAGCGCCACCGACGGCATGATGAGGTTCTCGATGCCGCCAATGGAGGATGGCGGCAACCAGTTGAGCGTGACCGCAAACAGCATGATCAGCAGGATGCCGCTCCAGAATGTCGGCATGCTCTGGGCCGCGAAGACAAGCGCGGCAAGGAGCCGCGCAGCGACGGTTTCCCGGAACAACGCCAGCACGATGCCCACCGGGATGCCGATGCCACAGGCCACCAGCAGCGCGCCTGCCGCCAGTTGCAGTGTGTACGGCAGCCGCGACGCGATGATGGTGGATACCGGCACATTCTGGATCACCGATCGGCCCAGGTCGAAGCTGGCGATCTGCTGGAGAAACGACAGGTACTGCACGACCAGCGGCCGGTCGAATCCCAGGGTGGCGCGCATGGCCGCGATGTCGGCCTGCGTGGCCGTTTCGGGCACCAGCAGGTACGTGGGGTCGCCCGTGAGGCGTTGCAGGAAAAAGATCAGGGTCACCACCCCGAACAGGGTCAGTGCGACCTGGCCCAGCCGCTGGAGCAGAAAACGCTGCATGGCAGGTGCCAGCCTGCGCGCTCAGTCCTTGAAGGTCATGCGGTTCAGGAACAGGCTTTCATCGGGCGTGGGTTGCCAGGTCAAACCCTTGGAAGCGCCGTACAGCGCCGCGCTCTGGTACAGCGGCACCAGAGGCACATCGTGGATCACGGCCAGGTTCACGCCGCGGTAGGCGTCGATGCGCTTTTTGGGGTCCAGGGTCTGGCGCGCTTCGTCCAGCAGCCCGTCCACCTTGGTGTTGCGGTAGGCTGACCAGGCACTGCTCTTGTGCAGCAGCGGATAAAGCACGCCATCGGCGTCCAGGCAGGCACAGGACCAGCGCCCGAAACTGAGCGCCGGCACGATGTCCGGCGTGCTCTGGGCGCGCTTGAGGTAGTTCGCCATGTCCGACATGTTGATCTTTACGTTGAGCCCGGCCTCGACCAGCATCTGCTGCAAGGCCTGCACAATGCGCTGGTCGAACACTGGCGAGGTGGCCAGTTCGATTTCGACCTTGGCGGCCGGACCGGCTTCCCGGATCAACGCCTGCGCCTTCTTCAGGTCGTAGGGCGACGCCGGGAGGTCCGGCGTATAACCCGCGTGCGCCGGCACCAGCATCTGGTTCACCGGCTTATCGAAACCACCCAGGATGCCTTCGACCAGGCTGGCTTTGTCCACGGCCAGGGACACGGCCTGGCGCACTTTGTCGTTGTCGAACGGGGGCTTGCTCGGGTTGAGCCGCAGGTAGGCGACGCGCTCGGTCGGCACCGACACGACCTTGGCCTTGGCCGAGGATTTGAGTTGCGCCGCCAGATCGGAGTTCAGCGTGACGGCGAGGTCGCTCGCGCCGGCCTGCAGGTTGGCGACGCGCGTGGCGGCATCCGGCACGGCGCGGAACACGACCGTCGGGAATGGGCCCTTGGTGCCCCAGTATTTGTCGTTGCGCACCACGGTGACGGCCACACCACGTTGCCATTCCTGGAACACGTACGGTCCACTGCCGACCGGCTTGAGGTTGAAGGCGTCCTTGCCGACCGCTTCGACCACGTGTTTGGGCACGATGGAGAGCTTGACCAGTTGCGCCATCAGCGCCGGGTAAGGGCCATTGGTCGTGATACGCACGGTGTTGGCGCCGCTCACCTCGGCCTTGGCGATCTTGCTGAACTGGCCTAGCTGCGGGCTGCCAAAGGCGGGGTCGGTGATGCGCCGGACGCTGAATGCCACGTCCTCCGGTGTCAGCTTGTGCCCGTCGTGGAAGGCCACGTCGGTGCGAATCTGAAATTCGACCACGGTGTCGGACACCTGTTTCCAAGACGTTGCGACCTGCGCAACGATGTCGCCCTTGTCATTGCGTGTGATGAGGTTGTCGAAGATGTTGCGATAGACCGAATAACTGTCGGGGTTCCACTGCACCTGCGGGTCCAGCGAGGACGGCTCATTGACCAGATCCACCGTGAACCGGTCTTTCGCCCACAGCGGGCCGGCGGTCATGAGCGTGAGGCAGATGCCCAGCAGGGATGCCGTGAGCCTGGATTTGAAGGGAGCCATCTTGTTGTCCTCTTGGGGGGTGGAGTTGCACATGCCGGCCGATGCGCCAACGTCAGGGCGCATGATTCAGTATATCGACGCGTCGACGTTGGCCAGGGTCGGCGAAAGGGTGGGTAATCATGGGCAGACAACAAGCCCCTGTGCGCGATGGCGTCGGGTGCGAGGGCTGCTCAAGACGCGGCGTCGCCGGATGGAGCCCGAGCTGAAACCCAGGTGATGAGCCGAGCCCGGATTTCCGGCGCCACCGGCAGCGTACCGAGGCGAGCCTGCAACGTCGCGGCGTCAATCGTCTTGTGCACCAACAGGAATTCCACGAACGGCCAGTCCTTGTCCCGCCCGGCCGCGAGTTTGGAGGCCGCGAGATCGTGTGGCTCCAGGCAGTAGCCGATCTTCAAGTCCGTGTTGGCGTTCTGGATTTTGACCAGGCGGCTTTCCCAACCCGCGGGAAGAATGGCGGTGTTCGGCCCGACGCCCTGCGCGTAGTAGCCAAACCGGTCTTCGAACGGCGACAACACCCCGATGGCGCCGTCAATCAGGTCGGCAAGATCGGGTCGGTGTAATGGATACATGTCTGCCTCCATGGACCGGAGCAGGAAAGCCGGTGCGTCAGGCACTGCGCCAAGAATGGATTGGCTGCCAATCACCACAATCTCGTATTGGTCAGTGACTGCCGCCGCCGCGCGGATGAGGTGTTCAAGCTCTGATCGTTTCATGGCCGTTGTTCCATGTCTTGAGCAAGGCGAAGCGCTCTTGGTTGCTCAGAATGCCGGAGAACGGCGACGACTGCCGCAGTGCATCACCGCGCTGGGACTCTTCCACCGCCTGGCGCAGGCAAGCCTCCATCCCCTCATCCACCAACGCTTGCCATTGTGCAAGGTAAGGTTGTGACGCGGCGCCCCCGGTGGCGCGCCAACGCGTCAATGTGGCTTTCGCCACCGAAAACAGCGTGGGGTCCCGTCGCATCTTGTCGGCCACGAACCGGTGCAGCATCAAACTGCGCTGGTCAATCTCCTGGTGGGTTCGCATGGGCCGCTCCTGAGTGCGTTGTGTGCATGTTATCGGATAGCAGTGCGATCACGGTCGGGGCTGCAAGGCGCGGGCGACCGCAACGCCAATGCCCATGAGACCCGCCCGGTCAGAACCAACGCGCGATCACGGGCATCAGCAGTGCCGACAACAGCACCTGCACGCCCAAAGCCAGGCCGGCGTAGGCCCCGGCGTCGGCATCTTCCTGCATGGCACGCGCGGCGCCGATACCGTGTGACGCCGTGCCCAGCGCGAAACCGCGCACTTGCGGCGGCACGATGCCCAGGCTGTCGAACAGGTACTTGCCGCTGACGGCACCCACCAGGCCGGTCAACACCGCAAACACCGCGGCCAGCGCCGGGATGCCGCCGAGTTGTTCGGCAATACCCATGGCCACCGGCGCGGTGACCGACTTGGGCGCCAGCGAGCGCAACAGGTCCGC
>JAYVRP010000923.1:0-12813 GCA_043776215.1 Rhodoferax sp.
GACCATGGTGATCGATGGTGGGGTGACCATCGGCTAAAGCAGCTTACCCGGCCGGTGCCAGGCTTTCCCATGCTTGGAGAGTTTCGGCGACAACCATGAGCACCGGCCCGCCGCCCATGTAGACACATAGCGCCAACATCTCCTCCAACTCCGCCCGGGTGCATTGCAGCTTGTGCAAGGCCTTGATATGGAAAGCGATGCAGCCCGAGCAATGTTGCGTGATGCCGATGGCCAAGGCGATCAACTCCTTGTGTTTGGCGCTGATCAGGCCATCGGCCATGGAGGCGCGTGCCAGTTGGCCAAACCCCTGCATGGCCTCAGGCTGGGACTTGCGAAATGGCGCCAGCGATTGATTGATTTCCTGCATCAGCCCGAGGTGGTTGGAAGTACTCATTTTTTTCCCGGACAAGGTGAAATGCTGTTCGTGCAATAGTACCCATCAGGGTATCGGCACGCGCTGATGTGCATCAAGAACCGCGTCACGTGACCAGCATGACGCGCGTGCAACAAATGCATCGCCTGCCCCGGTGCCAGGTGTCCGCGCGGCACCGAGGCCGCCTGCCGATCAGACCAGGTGGCAGGCCGTGAGCCGCCCGGTCCCGGACAATACCGGGCGTTCGACGCTGCAGCGCGCCTGTGCCATCGGGCAGCGCGGATGGAACGGGCAACCGGGCGGCGGCGTGATCGGGCTGGGTACTTCGCCACCCATCGGGCGCCGCTCGCGGTTCGGCGCCTCGACATTCGGAATTGTCTCCAGCAGCAGCCGTGTGTAGGGGTGGCGCGGGTCCGAGAACACCTGCTCAGCGGGGCCTACCTCGACAAAGCGCCCCAGGTACATGATTGCGATATCGTCCGACATGTGACGCACGACCGACAGATTGTGGCTGATGAACAGGTAGGTCAGGCCCAGTTGCTCCTGCAGCCGCCGCATCAGGTTCAGGATCTGCGCCTGAACCGACACATCGAGCGCCGAGGTCGGCTCGTCGCACACAAGAAAGTCCGCCTCGGTTGCGAGCGCCCGTGCGATCGAGATGCGTTGGCGCTGCCCGCCCGAGAACTCATGCGGAAAGCGCTGCGCGTCCGCCGAAGCCAGTCCGACCAGCCCCAGCAGCTCGCCGATACGCGCCGTGATCGCCGCTTCGTCATGGAGCAGCCCCAGTTCGCGGATCGGCTCAGCCACGATGTCACCCACCCGCCAGCGCGGATTGAGGCTTGCGTACGGGTCCTGAAAGATCATCTGCAACCGCGGTTGTGCCAGGCTGCCATCGGCCTTGCGCAATGGTGTGAACACCATGGTGCCTGCGGTCGGCGCCTGCAGGCCGACCACCATGCGCGCCAGCGTCGACTTGCCGCAGCCCGACTCGCCCACCACGCTCAAAGTCCGGCCCCGCTGCACCTTGAACGACACACCGTCGACCGCCGCCAGCGTACGCGTTCCGATGCGCTGCAGCACCTGCGTGAGCCACGGCGGCGACACGTCGAAATAACACTTGGCGTTGTCCACCTGCAGCGCGATAGCAACCTCAACCATAGGCAGTTCCTTCGAAGGGATGCCAGCACGCGACGGCGTGGCGCTGCGGTTCGAGTTCCGGGCGCTGGGCGGTGCAGTTGTCGCTGGCGCGCGCGCAGCGCGGGTGGAAGGCGCAGCCGGCGGGGATGGCATGCAGGCGAGGCATCGCGCCATCGATCTGCTGCAGTGCCGCCTGCCGCACCCGCATCCCGGGAATGGATGCCATCAAGCCGCGGGTGTACGGATGGCGCGGCGCGCGGGTGACCGATTCGACCGGACCAGTCTCCACGATGCGCCCGGCGTACATGACCGCCACACGGTCTGCTGTCTCGGCGATCACCCCCATGTCGTGCGTGATCAGCATGACCGATGCGCCATGGTCGCGGCACAGCCGCTTGAGCAGCGTGGTGATCTGGGCCTGGATCGACACATCAAGTGCGGTGGTGGGTTCGTCCGCCACGATCAGCGCCGGTTGCCCCGCCAGGGCGAGGGCGATCACCACGCGCTGGCGCATCCCGCCGGAGAACTGGTGCGGGTAGTGGTCGATGCGGCTCTCGGCTGCCGGAATGCCGACTTCGCGCAGCAGATCGAGCGCCGTGGCGCGCGCCGCCGCGGCATTGACCGGGAAGTGGGTCCGGATGGTCTCGACAAGCTGATCGCCGACGGTGAGCATCGGATGCAGCGATGTCAGCGGGTCCTGGAAGATTGCACCGATCTTGCGACCGCGGATCTTGCGCATCGCATCGGGCGGCAGATTGTCGATGCGCTCGCCCGTGAGCCGGATCTCGCCCGCTGCGATGCGCCCGGGCGGGTCGAGCAGACCGATGATCGACGTGCCCGTGAGCGACTTGCCTGCGCCCGACTCGCCGACCACACCGAGGATTTCGCCGGGAAGGATGTCGAAGGACACTTGGTCGATCGCGGTCAGTGGTCCATGGCGTGTGTCGAACACCACGTGCAGGTCGCGCACCGACAGCAGGGTGTTGCCCCCGCCCTCGCGAAGCGGCATTTCTTCGGGCGCAGCCATGCTCACGGCTGCCCCCACAGCGGCGGCTCGGTGCCGGCACGCAGAACGGGATAACTGGACGAGAAGATCTCGGAGGTCGGCGGATGGCCCAGCGTGCGCTCCGGGTATTTGCGCATCAGGCCCTCGAATTGCGCCTGAGCGCGCTGCTTGTCGCGGGCTTCGTCCTGGCCGGCGATCCGCCGATCGGCCATGACAAAGCGCCCGTCGATGATGACATCCGAAAAATCCCGCCCATGCCCGGCGAGCATCAGGGTCTGGATCGGGTCGATCACCTGCCCGAGGTGCGGACGGTCCAGGTCGAAGACCGTGATATCGGCCCGGGCGCCCAGTGCGAGCCGCCCGAGGTCGGGCCGACGCAACGCATCCGCGCCGCCAATGGTGGCCGCGTTGTAGTAGTCCTCGGAGCGGCAAGTGGACGCGGACGCGCCCATCACGCGGGTAAGGATCATGCCAACCTGCATATTGGCAATCATGTCAGGCGGTGCGGTGTCGGTGCCCAGCCCGATGTTGAGCCCCATGGCCCGGTAGCGCGCGAAGTGGTCGATCGAGCCGCCATGGCGCCCCGAGACCAGCGGGCAGTGCACGATCGTCGCGCCACTGTCACGGATGATGTCCAGGTCGCGGCCAGGCCGGTCAACCAGGCGCGAACCTGATACCACGGTGCCATGGGGCAGCAGGCTGCGCGGCGACAGGTAACCCAGGCTCTGCAGCCACTCGGGCGGACTCATGCCATGCTGCTGCAGTACCAGGTCGTATTCGATCTTCGACTGGCAACAATGCTGGCGCACCGGAATGTCGAGCTCACGGCTGGCCGTAGCGGTGCGGCGCAGCAGTTCGGGTGTACAGGTTTCAACCCGGTCGGGCGCCAGCATCGCCCGGACCAGGCCACCGGCCGTGCCCTCGAACCGCCGGGCAAAACCGATTGCTGCGTCAAGTTCGGCCAGCCCGCGCGGCTCGTCATAGAACGTGCCGATGGCGCCCTGTGCCGACACCACCTGGTTGCCCGTGCGGTAGGCTGGCCCCAGGTACACCCGCAAGCCAAGCGCTGCCGCCGCGTGGGCGGCATCGTCGAACTCCTGCACTGTCTCGCCCCAGGCGCGGTAGAACAGCGACGCGATGGGCAGCGCAGTGGTGATGCCATTGCGCACCAGGTTGGAGAACGCGT
Source organism: Rhodoferax sp. (assembly GCA_043776215.1). Lineage (GTDB taxonomy): Bacteria > Pseudomonadota > Gammaproteobacteria > Burkholderiales > Burkholderiaceae_C > CAISIP01. The sequence continues at coordinate 3,703 of JAYVRP010000923.1, forward strand.
AGGACTTCTGGAATGCCAGTTCCTCGCGCGTATACATCTCATAAGGGCCAGCATCGAGGTAATCCTGTGGCCAGACCCGACCCTTGAGCACCGCAGGCTGGTTGTCGTAACCCAGGATCGTGGTGTCCAGGTCGGACAAGGCGTCGAGATCGATGAAACCCGGGCCGAGCAGGGCATTGCCATAGTCGATGCGGCGGTCTACCGGGCCAGGATACGCGTGGCCAACGAACACAATCGCACCGTCTTCGAACACCACCTCGCCGTTCTCGATCAGGCAATGTTGCCCGCCCTGGTGGCCCACCACCCAGCGGGCCGACACCAGGATCGGGCCCTTCGGGCGCGGTGAAGCCGCCGGCAGGCTCACGGAAGTACCTCCGCGCTGCGAACTGCGGTGCGAGCGTGCGTGAGGCGGCCCGGCGCGGCGCTCATGGGCTCGTTCGCAGGCAGGCACCGTTGCGCGCGACGACGCGGCCGTGTTTCACGACCAGGCTGCGCAGCGGCCGGGACACCGCCGCATGGGTGATGGTCTCGCCCGGCACGGCGATCAGGTCGGCGCGGGCGCCCACCTGCAAACCGTAGCCCTCCAGTCGCATGACAGAGGCGCCGCCGCTGGTGCAGACCTGGAAGGCCAGCTCGACCTCGTCATCACGGCGCAGACCGTTGCGCAAGCCCAGGAACATCACGCGTTCGAGCATGTCGGCATTGCCATAAGGCCCCCAGGTGTCGCGGATGCCGTCGGACCCCGAACACATGCGGATACCGGCCTGGAGCAGCCGCTTGAGCGGCGGCGCGGGGCGCCCCGCCGGTCCGGTGCTCATGATGCCGATGTCCAGTTCGGCAAGCTGCTCGATCATCGGGTCGACAAGGTCGCGGTCGGGGTGGCCCAGGCAGAACGCATGGCTTACCACCACCTGCCCGTGCATGCCCAGCGCGCGCGTGCGCTCGAAGATCAGGTCGAAGGAGAAAGCGCCCATCTCGCCGGGTTCATGCAGGTGGATGTCGATCGGCCGGCCGTATTTCTGCGCCAGACCGAACACCGCGTCCAGGTGGCCTTTCGGATCGCGGTCCATCGAACACGGGTCGATGCCACCCACCACGGTGGCCCCCGCCTGCATTGCCTGGTGCATGAGCTCCAGCGTGCCGGGGCGCCGCAGCAGGCCCGATTGCGGAAAGGCCACGATCTCGATATCGACAATATCGGCATAGGCCGCGCGGGTGGCGGCCACACCCTCGATGCCCCACAGGCCGATCTCGGTGTCCACATCGACATGCGAGCGGATATGCGTCGTGCCGTGCCCCACGGACAGCACCACTTGCCGGGCCGACTGGCGCGCCGGGTCGATGTTGATGGCGCGCTTGAGGTTGCGCTCGTTGTCGACCTTGTCGATCAGCCGAGGCCCGGCATCGTTCGGCCGCCAACCCATGCCCCACAGGCTCTTGTCGAGGTGGGCATGCGCCTCGACCAGGCCGGGCAGCACGAGCGCACCGGCGACGTCCTCGATGCTTGCGTCGGGCGCATCGATGTGGTCGGCTACTTCGGCGATGCGGCCGTCACGGATCAGGATGTCGGCTGCCTTGCCGCCCATCGGGCGTCCATGACGGACGAGAAGTGCATTGCTCATTCGGTAGTCCTTTGGTTCAGCGCAATTTGGGGTTCAGCGCATCGCGCAGCCAGTCACCCAGCAGGTTCACCGCAAGCACGATGAGCCCCAGATGAAGTGCCGGAAACACGACCAGCCACCACGACCCCGAAAACAGGTACTGGTTGCCGATGCGGATCAGCGTGCCCAGCGAGGGTTGCGTGATCGGCATGCCGACACCCAGAAACGACAGTGTGGCCTCGGACAGTATGGCCAGGCCCAGGCTCAGGGTGGCAGCCACCATGACCGGCGTGAGGGTGTTGGGCAGGATGTGCTTGCGCATCAGGCGTGCCGAGGACACCCCGATGATCCGCGCCGCCAGCACGTACTCGGTGCGCCGCTCCACCATCGTCGAGGCACGCACCGTGCGCGCGTACTGCACCCAACCCGTCAGGGCGATCGCCAGCACCAGGATGATGGCCGCGAACGGATCGCGCATCGCTGGTGGCAGGATGCCGCGGAAGATCGCGCTCACCAGGATGGCGACCAGCAGTGTGGGAATCGACAGCACCGTGTCGCCGATGCGCATGAGGATGTTGTCGATCCAGCCACCGAAGAATCCCGCCATGAGCCCGACCGTGACCCCCACCGCCATGGAGACCGCCACAGCCGCCAACCCGATCACGAGCGATACCCGGGTGCCGTACAGGATGGCGGAAAGCACGTCTCTGCCCTGTGGGTCGGTGCCCAGCAAAAATGGCCACTCTCCGCCGCTGGCCCATATCGGCGGCAGTTCGGCCTTTTCGATGAACAGCTGCCGCAGGTCGTGGGGATTCTGCGGGCTGATGAGTGGCGCCAGGAAGGCCGACAGAACCAGCAGCACCAGCAGCACGAATGCCGCCATCGCCATCGGCGAGCGGCGAAAGCTGTAGCCCAGGTCGGAGTCCAGAAAGCGCCGCAGCGCGTTCGCTTCATTTGCCATGGCCAGCTCCCGCAACGGCGACCTGACGCAGCCGGGGGTCGACCAGCGCGTAGGTCAGGTCAACCAGCGTATTGAGGCTCACAAAAATGAAGGACACGATGATCAGGTAGGCCGCCATGACCGGGATGTCGACGAAATTCACCGCCTGCACGAACAGCATGCCCATGCCCGGCCACTGGAAAACGGTTTCGGTGACCAGCGCAAAAGCGATCAGGTTGCCGATCTGCAGGCCGGTCACCGTGATGACCGGCATCAGGCAGTTGCGCAGTGCGTGGCGAAAGTGGATGGACCGGTCCGACAACCCACGTGCGCGGGCGAATCGCACAAAGTCGGTGCGCATCGTCTCCATCATCTCGGCGCGCACCAGTCGCATCACCAACGTGATCTGAAACAACGACAAAGTGATGGCAGGCAACACCAGGGCAACGCGGCCACTCGGGGTCAGAAAGCCGGTCGTCCACCAACCCACCGCGACTACCTCACCGCGGCCAAAGGATGGCAGCCATTTCAGCGTCACCGAAAATAGCAGGATGAACAGGATGCCCAGCGCAAAACTCGGCAGCGAGATGCCGAGCACCGAGATGAACTGGATGAGTTGCGCCAACAGTGACTTGTGGCGGATCGCGGAGTAGACACCCAGCGGAATACCGATCACCAGCGACAGGACGGTCGCGATCAGCACGAGCTCGAAGGTGGCCGGAAAACGCTCCGCGATCAGGGTGAATACTTCCTGCTGGTTGCGGTAAGAAATGCCGAAGTCGCCGTGCGCCGCGTTGAGTACGAAGGTGCCGAACTGCACGACGAAACTGCGGTCCAGCCCCAGGCGCACGCGCAGTTCGTCGCGCTGGGTCTGGCTGGCCTGCTCGTTCAACATCAGCTCCACCGGATCGCCGACAAAACGGAAGATCATGAAGGCGAGAAACGCCACCGCCAGCATGACACCGGCGGAGTTGAGAAGGCGTTTGACGAGGAATGCGAACATCGAGCGGACAAACGGGCGGAGCCGAACAGCCCCGCCGGCTCAGACGCGCATCACTTCATCCGCGTCAGCCACAGGCGCGCCTTGTTGTCCGACGCCTGCACCATGCTGGTAATCGTGTTGCGCATCGCCCAGGCCATGGGCTGCTGGTGCAGGGGGATGAACAAGTGCTCATTCTTGGCGATCATCAAGGCCTGGTTCATCATCGGAATACGCTTGGACGCATCGAGTTCGTCTCCGGCCTTGTCGATCAGGGCGTCCATGTCGGCGCGGCCCCAGTTGCCCCAGTTGAAAACGCCGCCGCTGCCGCTCTTGCTGCGCAGCACCTGCACGAGGATCGAGTAGGCGTCGATCATCGGCTCGTTGGCCCAGCCAAACGAGATCACGTCGAATTCGCCCTTCACGCGCTTCGGCGTCTGCTGGCTACGCGGCGCCAGAGACAGATTGGGCCGCAGGCCGGCCCGCGACCACATCGAGGCGACCGCCTGACAGAACTCCTCTTCGTTGACAAGGCCGTCGCTCTGGCAGTTCATCTGGAACGAGAAGCCGTTCGGGTAACCCGCCTCGGCCAGCAGCTTCTTGGCGCCATCGAGGTCAAACGGCAGGCGGACATCCTGCGCCGGTGTGTAACCGGGAATGGCCGGCGCAACCAGGGCCCCGGTGTTGCGCGACAGGCCCCGCATGGCGCGCTTCTGGATCACGTCGATGTCGATGGCGCGGTACATGGCCTCACGCACACGCTTGTCCTTGAGCGGGTTCTTGTCCTTGACATCGCTCTCGAACATCTTGTCGTTGAGATTGAAGGCAAAGTACACGGTGCGCAGTTCATTGGTTTCCATCACCTTGATGTCGGGTGATGCGGCCAGTCGCGGCAGGTCCTGCAGCGGCGCGACGTTCGTGAAGTCGATCTCGCCCGACAGCATGGCAGCAACCCGCGTGGCAGCCGACGCGATCGGCGTGAACTCGATCCGGCCGACGTTGTGCCTGGGCTTGTCCCACCAGGCCGGGTTGGCCACGAAGACGGTCTTGGCGTCGGCCCGGCGTGACTCGACGAAGAAGGGGCCGGTACCGTTGGCGTTGTCGGTAGCAAACCCCTTGACACCCTTGCCCGAATCGGTGGGCAGGGTGGCATTGTTGGTCACCAGCCATTTCTTGTTGAAGATGAAGATATTGGTCAGGTCGTTGAGCAACAGCGGATACGGCGCATCCATTTCGATATCGACGGTGTAGTCATCGACCTTCTTCGACGACTTGTAAGCCGGCAGGTTGCCCTTGAGCGGCGACGCGGGATGCGTCACGCGCTCCAGGCTGGTCAGGACATCGTCTGCGGTGAATGGGTCGCCATTGTGGAACTTGACACCCCGGCGCAGCTTGAAGCGCCAGACGGTTGGCGACACGTTCTGCCAGCTTTCGGCCAGCGCGGGCTCGATCTTCAGGTCGCCCGTGTACCGCACCAGGCCTTCGTAGACGTGGTTCAACACCGACAAGGTGAAAGTCTCACCAAAGGAATAAGGGTCGAGCGAGGCGATTTCACGCCCGGCACCCCATTTGAGTGTCTTTCCGGGTGCCTGCGCCTGGGCCATGCCCAGGCCGACCGCAAGTGCTGCGGCCGCAAGTACCGTCCATGCCCATTTCTTCATCATCGAAACCTCCTGTACGCTGGTGGCCGCTGGTGCGGGTGCGGCACGAATCCCCGACGGCGATCCGGAATGCTGCGCTCGCAATCCGGCGTATTAAATACATTATCTACATGATTTTGCACACAATACATATAATTTTTTGTACTCAAAATGAAACAGTACTTTTTGCATGCAAAACAGTGGTGTGAATGTCTTCCGGAAATTGAAGTCAGCCAAGCAAAAAGAGTGCCACCGTAGAATCGAGCCCAATCCTATGCCCACTGAACCCACCTCCCCGTTGCCAGCTCAACGCCAGGCTGAACCCCAGGGCTCGCGCATGCATGCGATTTACGACGCATTGCGCCGCGCCATCCTCGAACAAGCCCTACGCCCGGGCATGAAGCTTCCTGAAGACACGATCGGTGAACAATTCAGTGTCTCGCGAACGCTGGTACGCGAGGCCCTCAAGCGGCTGGCGGTCGAGGGCCTGGTGGAGCTCAAGCCCAACAAAGGGGCATCGGTCGCCTATCCGACCCTGGATGAGGCGCGTGATGTGTTCGAGGTGCGCCGCACGCTGGAGCGCCTGGTGATGCAGTCACTGGCCGGCCGTCTGTCAGCCGCGCAGATTGCCACACTGGAAAACCACATCCGACGCGAGGACGAGGTAGGCGGTCGCGATGGTTCGGCATCGATCCGGCTGGCCGGGGAATTTCACACCGTGTTGTCGGGCATGACCGGCAACAGCCTGCTGGACCGCTATGTGCATGAAGTCAGCTCGCGCTGCTCGCTGATCCTCGCACTCTACGGGCGCCCCCATTCGTCCGAATGCGCTGTCAACGAGCATCGGCAGCTGGTGGATGCACTGCGACAGGGCGACCGCGACAAGGCGGTGGCGCTGATGGACCAGCACCTCGATGACGTGGCCGCGCGCGCGGCGCTGGCGCCACGGGGATCGGGCGACATCCGCGACCTGCTGGCGCCCTACACCACCCGGTAGCGGCACCGTCCGGGCGGATCCATCCGCGCTGGCTGGGGTTCTGCGCAGGCTGCGGCAAAAGTCCGCTGAGGCGCTGCCGACTCGGAACGTAGGTCAGACGGCCAGGGGCAGCGCGAGGCACTTGCCGGGCCGAATGTGCTCTTGCAGCGGGTCACTGACCCGCGCGAATCAGCTGCCCCGGGCGCAATGCGGTGATCACGCCGTCTTTCAGGACGCGCTGCCCGGCCACCCAGGTGCCAACGTAACCATGTGCGGTCTGCAGGAAGCGCTTTCCGCCTGCGGGCAGGTCGCGCACCAGCTGCGGCTTGGGCAGCGCCAGCCGCGCCGGGTCGATCAGGTTGAGGTCGGCGCGCAAACCCGGGGCAATGCGGCCCCGGTCGGCCAGACCCAGGTAATCTGCATTACGCGCACACAACATCTGCGCCGCCTGCTCCAAGGCCATATGCCCCCGCGCGACCCAATGCGTAAGCATGAAGGTGGTGAAACTGGCATCACACACCGTGCCCACGTGGGCGCCTGCGTCGCTCAGGCCGAGCAGCGCGCGCGGGTGGCGCAGCATGTCCCCCACACAGGAGAGGTTGCCCTGGTTGTAGTTGAAGATCGGAAAGTAGATGAGATTGCTGCCATCCCCCTCGACCAGATAGTCGTACAACGCGGACAAGGGCGTGACACCCAGGGCACGGGCGCGCGCCAGCATCGACGCCTCCAGGGCGGGCTCGTAGTCGGGGCTGTCGGTCAGCGCGAACATGCGCGCCGAGATCATGTCAATGCGCGCCAGCAGAATGTCCACCAGCGGCGGCACCGACGAGCCATCCCCCGCCATGCGCTCGGACTTCTCGGACAGGATGCGTTCCCGCCGCTGCGGGTCGCGCAAAGCCGCAGCCCGCCGGGCCAGTGGCAGGTTTGCCACCTCCTTGTAACCGGGGAACCCCATGAAGGGGTGGAAACTGGCGTCCAGACCATTGATCACCCCGATGCCGCGTGCGGCGGTCTGCAGGTACAGCGGCAGACCGTCGGCCACGGCGGCCTCGACCCGCCGGGCGATCGCCTTGTACTGCTCGCCGCCCGGATCGCGTTGCAGCCAGGTCATCGACAAGGGCCGGCCTGCGGCGCGCGCCAGTTGTTCGACCAGGTCGAACTCGGGGTCAAAACGCCGGGGGTCCCGCATCAGGTCGAAATCGCTGACCACCTGCACCACACCATGCGCCAGGCCCGCGAAGGCACCGGCGAGACCGGTGAGTTCGGCGGCATCGGCTTCCGAAGCCGGGGTTTCATGCCCCTTGGACGTGCGGTGGTTGTCGCTGCGGCCGGTGGAAAAACCCATGGCGCCGGCCACCAAGGCTTCGCGCAGCAACACCCGCATTGCGGCAGTGTCGGCAGCCGTTGCTGCCTCGTGCGCCCGCGCGCGCTCGCCCATCACGAACATGCGCAACGGGTCGTGCGGCACCAGACAGGCGAAGTCCAGGCTGTGTGGCCTGGCCGCGAGTGCATCCAGGAACTCCGGGAAACTCTGCCAATTGAACGGTATGCCCTCGGCCAGCGCCGCACCAGGAATGTCTTCCACGCCTTCCATGAGGCTGATGAGACGGTCTTGCTCGCCGGGTTGCAGCGGCGCAAACCCGACGCCGCAGTTGCCCATGAGCACCGTGGTCACGCCGTGGTGGATACTGGGGGAAAAAGTTTCATCCCAGGAAGCCTGGCCGTCGTAATGGGTGTGGATATCCACGAACCCGGGCGTCAGCCAGGCGCCATCGGCCTGCAGCGTCTCGCGTGCGGCCGCCGTGATCGAGCCTAGCTCGATCACCAGACCATCCTTCACCCCCACGTCGGCCCTGAACGGTCTGGAGCCGGTGCCGTCCACCACCGTGGCGGATTTGATCAGCAGGTCGAGCATGGTGTTCTCCAGTCAGGGTTGTGATCGGCGGGTCAAGCGCCGCATGGGCCCGTCAAGCCGCCAGCGCCGCGTGCAGGCTCTGGGTGGACTGTGATTTTCCGAGGGCACTGTCGCCCACCACGCTGGCCACACCACGGCCACGCTCCGCGGCGGAGACGCGCACCGGCGTCCTGAGAATGGCGCCATTGGCGCTGGTGAGGCAGGACACCACTGGCGTCGAGATGGTCTCACCGCGCCCGACCACGAGCGCAACTTCGCCCGACACCAGGCGCACGAGGCAACCTGGTGGGTAGATGCCGAATTCTTTCACCAGCGCTGCCGTCATGGGGTTGCCCGAGTCCTGGATGAACATCTGCCGGCCTGCGAGGTCGGCTCCGAGCGCTTCGCGCGACGAACGCGACGCCAGCTTCGAGGTGTAGATGTCCGCGCGGCGTACCAGGGCCGCGACCTCCCCGCTGTCGGAACGACCACTCGGGTACCCCGTTCCATCCTCGCGCTCGTGGTGGCCCAGCACGGCCTGCAGCCAATCGGCATCGTTGATGCCCGCTTGCTCCAGCATGCGGACGCTCTCGACCGGGTGGTCCCGGCATTGCTGCTGCTGCGGTGCATTCAAGGCACCGGTCTGGATCGCCAGTTGCCCCTGCAATTCGAGCATCGAGATATTCGACGTCAGGCCCACCTTGAATACCAGTTCCACTGGTGCACCAGTCCAGCCCATGCGTTGTGCGACCAGGCTGCTGGTGATCGCCGTCTGGATGGAGCGATGCGCGCCGTAAGCCATGTCGGCGCTGCCCGACTGGCGCAGCACCTGGAAAATCGCGAGGTCCGGATCGCGCGCAATCAGCTCGTAGACAGGACCACACGCGTCATTGAGGGCGCTGACAAAACCCTGCTTTCCGGCGTCGTGCAGGACATCGGAAACGCGGCTCAGGCATCCGCCCCACAACTCCGGCAACTGCGCTCGGGGCGCCTCCCGGATCTGGTCACGCGGGGAGCGCAGTTCTGCCAGATCCACCAATGCACCGCGCGCGAAGAGCGCCTGCATTTGCTCATCGGAGTC
>JAYVRP010000924.1:0-3649 GCA_043776215.1 Rhodoferax sp.
TCGAACCCGGGCATGCCACGCTCGACCATCAACAGGCTGGTGCCTTTGGCGCCACCACCCGGGTCGGTCTTGGCCACCACGATGACCACGTCGGAATGCCAGCCGTTGGTGATGAAGGTCTTGCTGCCGTTGAGCAGATAGGTTCCGTCGCCCTGCCGGATGGCCGTGGCCTTGATGCCTTGCAGGTCGGAGCCAGCGGCCGGCTCGCTCATGGCAATGGCACCGATGAGTTCGCCGCGCGCCATTGGCGGCAGGTACTTCTGCTTCTGGGCGAGGGTGCCATAACGCTCGATGTAGGGCGCCACGATGTTGGTGTGCAATCCGAAACCGATACCGCTGTACCCGCCCACGGAATTGACCTCCATCTGAACCACGGAGTACAGCCGGTCGGCACCGGCACCACCGTATTCCTCGGGCATCGTCATGCAAAGGAACCCGTTGGCACCCGCTTTGCGCCACACCTCGCGGTCCACAAAACCCTGCTCTTCCCAGGCTTCGTGGTGCGGCGCAATTTCCTTGTCCGCGAAGCGCTGGTAACTGTCCCGGAACGCGTCGTGCTCCGGCGTGAAAATACTTCGTTCGATCATGGTGTTCCTTTGGATGTCCAATCTGGGCCGTCTGAACACGTCGGCCGAACAGTTTGGCGGGTGGTAACCGGCGCGCAGCGCGGGAATTGCCTGCGCCTGCGCCTAGGTGACAGTACCCATGGTCACGCCGGGGTCGAATGAATATACTCGTTTCGAGCTTTTCAGGAGACTCCAACATGACAGAGGCCTATGTGTTTGACGCCGTGCGCACGCCACGTGGCAAAGGAAAGAAGGACGGGAGCCTGTACGAGGTCAAACCCGTCAACCTGCTGGCCGGTGTCTTGACCGAATTGCAGCGCCGCAACGATTTCGATACCAGCCTGGTGGATGACGTGGTCATGGGGGTCGTGTCACCAGTCGGTGAACAGGGCTCGGTGATTGCCAAGGTTGCCGCACTCAAGGCCGGCTGGGATTTCCGCTGCTCCGGCGTGCAACTCAACCGCTTTTGCGCCTCCGGCCTGGAAGCCGTCAACATGGCGGCGCAGAAGGTCCGTTCAGGCTGGGAAGACCTGGTCGTGGCCGGTGGCGTCGAGAGTATGAGCCGGGTGCCGATCGGCTCCGACGGTGGCGCCTGGGCGCAGGACCCGGAAACCAACAGTGCCACGGCTTTTGTTCCGCAAGGCATTGGCGCAGACCTGATCGCCACCATTGAAGGGTTCCGCCGCGAGGATGTGGACGCCTTCGCACTGGAAAGCCAGAAACGCGCTGCCTACGCCCGCGAGGCGGGGTATTTCTCCGGCTCGGTGGTCCCGGTGAAGGACTTCCTGGACCAGACCATTCTCGACCAGGACGAATTCATCAAGCCCCACACCACGTTGCAGGGGCTGGCCTCGCTCAAACCGGCATTCGAAGCCATGGGCGCCATGGGTTTCGACCAGGTGGCCCTGACCCGCTACCCGCAGGTGGAGCGTATCCACCACGTGCACCACGCCGGCAATTCTTCCGGCATCGTGGACGGTGCAGCCGCCCTCCTAATCGGCTCGGAGGCGGCCGGCAAAACCCACGGCTTCACACCGCGTGCCCGTATCGTCGCGGCCGCACTCAGCGGCGCCGATCCCACCATCATGCTGACCGGCCCCATGCCGGCAGCGCGCAAGGCGCTGGCCAAGGCTGGCATGACGATTGACCAGATCGACCTGTTCGAGGTCAACGAGGCCTTCGCCGCCGTGCCGATGCGTTTCATGAAGGAGATGGGCGTACCCCACGACAAGGTCAACGTGAACGGCGGCGCCATCGCCATGGGCCACCCGCTGGGCGCCACCGGCGCCATGATTCTTAGCACGCTGATCGACGAGTTGCACCGGCGCAAGCTGCGCTTCGGCCTGGCCACCCTGTGTGTGGGTGGCGGCATGGGCATCGCAACAATTGTCGAGCGCATCTGATGAAAACCATCCGCTACGAACTCCAGGATGGCATCGCGACCATCACCTTCGATGAGCCCGGCTCGGCGGTCAACACCATGTGCCAGGATTGGCACGATGACCTGACCGACGTCACGGCGCAGGTGGTGCGGGACCAGGAGACGATCAAGGGCATCGTGCTCGCATCCGGCAAGACCACTTTTTTTGCCGGGGCCGACCTCAAAGGCACGATGCGGCTCACGCCAGCGGACGCGCCAGCCGTCTATCGCAGCATCGAGCAAACCAAGAAGAACTTCCGCACGCTAGAGACCCTGGGCAAGCCCGTGGCCGCCTGTCTCAACGGAGCCGCCCTCGGTGGTGGGTGGGAGGTGGCCATGGCGGCGCACTACCGCGTCGCGGTGGACGACCGCAAGATCCAGTTCGGCATGCCCGAAGTCACGCTGGGCCTGATCCCCGGGGCTGGCGGCATCACCAAGATGACGCGCCTGCTGGGCTTGTTGGGCGCACAACCGTACATTCTGGAGAGCAAACTCTTCAATCCGCGCGAAGCCGTGGAACTCGGCCTTGTGCACGAACTGGTCGCCGACGCCGGCCAGTTGCGCGACAAGGCCCTGGCCTGGATCGCCGCGCATCCGCAGGCCATCCAGCCCTGGGACGAGAAGACCTACAAGATGCCCGGCGGCGGCCCGGCCAACCCGCAGATCAAGGCCGGCCTGGCGGTCGCGCCCGCCATGATCAAGAAGAATTCGCGCGGCCTTTACCCGGCGCCCGAGTATGCGTTGGCGGCCATGGTGGAAGGTGCGCTGGTGGACTTCGACACCGCGATGCGTATCGAAAGCCGTTATCTGGCCCGGTTGATCGTCAGCCCGGTGGCGAAGAACATGATCAATACGTTCTTCTTCAACCTGAACGCGATCAAGTCCGGCCAATCGCGGCCCAAAGGCGTGCCCCGTTTCAAACCCGCGAAGGTCGGCGTGCTGGGCGCCGGCATGATGGGTGCCGGCATCGCCTACGCGCAAGCCAGCCGGGGCATTGCCACGGTTCTCAAGGACGTCAGCCTCGACACGGCCGGCCACGGCAAGGCCTACAGTGCCAGGCTCACCCAAGCACGCGTGGACAAGGGCCGCATGAGCCCGTACGACCAGACCGAATTGCTGGCCCGCATCACACCCACGGACAACCCGCAAGACCTGCAAGGCTGTGATCTGATCGTCGAGGCCGTGTTCGAGCAACGTGCACTCAAGGCCAGCGTGACGCACGAAGCCGAGCCGATGCTGGCACCCGGTGGCTTTTTCGCCAGCAACACCTCGACCCTGCCGATCAGCGGGCTGGCCACTGCGAGCGCGCACCCAGCCAAGTTCGTCGGTATCCATTTCTTCAGCCCGGTCGACAAGATGAAACTGGTGGAGATCATCCGCGGCAAACAGACCGATGACGACACCGTGGCCCGTGCCTTCGACTATGTGCAGGCGCTGGGAAAAATCCCCATCGTTGTCAACGACTCGCGCGGCTTTTTCACCAGCCGGACCTTTGGCACTTTTGTGAACGAAGGCACCACCATGCTCAGCGAAGGCATACCGGCGGCGCTGATCGAGAACGCCAGCATCCAGGTCGGCATGCCGGTCGGCCCGCTGGCGGTGGTCGACGAGACCTCGCTGTCGCTGGGGGTTCACGTGCTGGACCAGACGCGCGCCGACTATG
>JAYVRP010000925.1:0-3649 GCA_043776215.1 Rhodoferax sp.
GGGAGCAGCATCAGGTCGGCACCACACTCGAGGGCACGCTCGGCGCCGCGCAGGTTGGGCACCAGCACCGATGTCACCATGCCGGGAAGCGTCCGGGCAAAGGTCACCAGTTCGGCGGTGTCCGCCAGCTGCGGCAACAAGCGCGCCGGCACAAAGGAGCCCACCTCCAGTTCACGCAGGCCCGCGCCATGGGCCGCACGGATCCACTGCAATTTGTGCTCGGTGGGCAGGATGGTGGTGATGCTTTGCAGGCCGTCGCGCAGACCGACTTCACGGATCTGCGCGTGGGCGGGCAAGGGGTGGGGGGCAAAGGGCAGCATCGGCCCATTTTAGGAGTTGCACCGCAGCGGCTTCATCCCCACTGGAGCGCCTTGCTAGACGAGCTCGAGGTCCACCTCTTTGGCACCGGTGCCCATGATCTGTTCGAGCGCACGCGCCACGATGGGCTGCTGGTCCAGCACACGCAAGCGCCCGTCGCGCACCAGCAGGGCGACTTCCCGCTCGGAACGTACAAACGCATCGAAACCATCGCGGTTGGTAAACAGCAGGCGCGTGCGCTGGGGGCTGACCCAACTCAGCCGGTAACGCCGCCAGGTGCCCTGCTCGTCGGAAAAATCGAACCACAGGCCCCGCGTGAAGCCCTGCGTCATGGCGTCGAAATCGTCATAGGCGTCCGGCACCTGGTGCGCGCGCCGTGCTTCCAGTGCCTTGAGCGCCATCCGGCTGGCGGGCGTCTCCAGTGGCGCGGGCCCGGAGTCCAATGGCGCGTGACCCGTCTTCGGTGGCCGAATCACCTTCATGTGGGCTTCGATCAAACTGCGTGTGAATTCCGCGCGTTCTTCACCGCCCCAGCCGATGGCGTCCAGACTGGTGTTGACCCTGGGCACCAGCTCTGCCAGCAGCGCCATCAACCGCGTGCGATCTTCCCGATGAAGCTTGGGCTGTGTGGACCAGATCACCTGGTCCATGGTCTGCAACGCCTGCTCCCAGCCGTTAGGGTCAGCGGCACGGTTGATCCAGGCTCGGGCCATCACTTCACGCCATTGTGTGGTGAGGAAGGGCATCAGGAACGGCAACAAGGGCTCGTCCGCCGGCAGCGCGCTGATGCACTGGTGCACCACGTCGTCGGCATGCACCAGTGCCGTCTCCAGGGCCTCCGTCGAGCGCTGCTGGTCGACCACCGGCTCGATGTGCACCTGCGCCGCCTGCTCGATCGACTGCAGGAAGGCGTCAAGCTCCGCCAACAGCGTATCGAACAAGCCAAGGTCGTTCTTGAACTCGGCCAGGACCCGCTGGACCGTAGAGCCAATCTGCACGTACAGCGGGTCTGATTCGCCCTTTTCCGGGATCCAGCCCACCGCCGCAGCGGCCAGGGCGTCGACCAGTTTGCGCGCCGGGTGGTCGCCCGAGAGAAAGAACTGGCGGTTGATCATGGCCGCCTTGAGCACCGGAATCTGCAGGCGCCCGATGATGTATTTCAACTGCACCGGGATCGCGGAGTCCGCAAAGACGAAGTCAAACACTTCGGCCAGCGCGTCGATGGTGCCGCGGTCAAGCTCGGGCGCGCGCTGCACTTCCTCGCGCTCGCGCATCTGGCGCAACAGGTTTTGACCCGTGAAATCCTGCCCCTCGACCCACGGTGGCAGCGACGTCATGCCAGCGCCGGACTGCAACCCGCCGAGGAACCCCATCAAGGCCGCATCCACCGGTGCCTGTGTCACTGCGCGGCTGTCAGATGCATCAACGGGCGCGCCTCCGGCACCGCCGCCGCCACCGCCTGCACCCGTCGAGCTTCCATCGCCCTCACCGGGCGGCCGGCCAAATCCCAGTTTCTGCAGGAACTGGCGCGCGCGGTCGGCCATGCTGCGTGCGGCGCCAGTTGCCCCCGCGACGCTACCCGAGGCAGCCCCCGCGCCTGGCGCCTGCGAGGGTGCAAACCCTGAGCCTTGGCTGCTGTGCTCTGACGCACCGAACCCGGATTTCGATGCGCCACCTGAGTCGTGGCGCTCTTGCCCAGGGGCCGCAGCCGAATCGCCGCCCGAGGTACGCTTGATGCGGTGGACCGGTTTGGCAGAAAAGCCGGCGCGCACCAGTGTTTCCGTCAGCCCGGCATACAGGGGCGCCCAGTCCACGCCGCAGCGCGGATCCAGCGCCGACAAGAAATCTTCCACGGCAGCGGGGTCGAAATCACTCGCGTGCCATGCGAGCGAATAGGCGCGCAGCAAGGTCGCAGGGCGAAATGGATTGTCCGACTGTGAAAAATTGTCCTGGCGCAGCAGCACCCCGACACATTGGGTGAGTGACTTGAGGCTGCCGTCGTAGGCGGCATTGAAGCGCTGCGCCACGCGATCCACCAGCAGATGTCGCTCTATTTCGTCCACGTCGAGCAAGGCCATGCTGCGCACGCCACTGGAGACGCCCCGGGTGTCCACAGGGCGCAACATTTCCAGGGCACCCGGCATGACGGCCTCCAGCTCATCCTCGATGGACTCGCGCAACGCAGTCTGAAACTCCTGGCCGTACCGCACCGCCTGCTTGTCCAGTAGTACAGCGGCTGTGCGCAGGTTCTGCGCCAGCGCTGAACTCGGGCGGGCATCCACCTGGTCGAACAGGTAAGCGCGCAAAGCCTTGAAATGCGCGTCCTGGCGCTCGGCAAAGAACGTCTGCACGCGAGCGATCAGGGTCTGCACATGGCGCAGCACCAGCGTCTGCGACGCCGCATCGGGGAATGTGGGCGGACTACCGGGTATCAATCTATGGCCTCGCCGCGGTGGGTGAATGAAAGCTGCGGGTTCGTGCTCGCAGTTTGGTTGTAACCGATCCGGGCCTTCATGCGCCACCGCCGCCCGTCATGAACTGTGCACAAATTGTCCGAAACGCGCAGCATTTCTGGCACATGAGGCGCCTTTTTGCCTGCAGAGTCGCGCATGGCATCCATTCATTCACCGGCCAGCACACAGGCCTCCACGTTGGGTTCACTGGCCAGCCAGTCGGGAGGTGACCCGGGCCGCATCCGTGCACAAAAAATGCATAGATTACCCCCAATAATGTCACTTATCAAACCACACTCACATTACCAATAAGACTTCTGGTATCGAATACAGTCATCCCATGCTCACTCCGCGTGTTGTCCTGTTCGATGCCTACGGCACACTTTTCGATGTGTACAGCGTTGGCCTGCTGGCGGAGCAGCTGTTCCCCGGCAAAGGCCAGGCCCTGAGTGTGTTGTGGCGCGACAAGCAGATCGAATACACCCGGCTTGTGACCACCAGCAATGACGGCGCGTTCTACCAGCCGTTTTGGGAGTTGACCCGGTCGGCGCTGGTGTATGCGATCAAGCGCCTGGTCGGGCCGGCCACGGCGCCGGGGGCCGGGTTCCCATGGGCCCCCCAGGTCGAGCGCCTGATGAACCAGTACCGCAGTTTGAGCGCTTTCCCGGAAAACCGCGAGGTGCTGCAGGCGCTGCGCGCACGCGGGGTCGTCACCGGCATCCTGAGCAACGGGGACCCGGCGATGCTGGCGCTGGCAGTCAAGTCGGCCGGCCTGGACGGCTTGCTGGACCACGTGATCAGCGTCGACAGCATCCGCAAATACAAGACGGCGCCGCAGGCCTACGCGCTGGGCGAGCAGGCCACCGGCCTGCCGGCGC
>JAYVRP010000926.1:0-3647 GCA_043776215.1 Rhodoferax sp.
GCACCTGCGGCGGCATCCGAGGCATCGACAGCGCTGCGATTGGCGCCGAACACGTCGATCTCCCAGCTGGCATCGAGACCGGCCTGAAACCGGTTGCCGGTGGTGCCGCCACTGCGACTGCGCTGGGCCGATGCGGAGCCCCCGAGCGCGGGCGACAACGACGCGGCAGCCAGATCGCGCTGGGCCCGCGCCTGCAGCAGGGCCGCTTGCGCGCCACGCACGCTGGTGTTGGCTTGCAGGGCCTGGGCGACGAGTGTGGTCAGCAGCGGATCGTCGAAGCGTTGCCACCACGCCGCCAGTTCGGAGGGCGTGACGGCGCCCGTGCCATTCATGCCGTACCAGGCGGCTGGCACATCGACACCCGAAGCCATGGGCCCCGGTGGCGCCATCGAGGCGCATCCGGCCAGGGTCAGCAGCAGGCCACCCGCGAGGGCTGTGAGGCAGGACGGCCGGGTCGGCCACAGGCGGGAGGGGTGCAACATGGCTGCAAGCTTAGACAGTGCGTGTGAACTGCATACTGCGCTTTGTCAAGGCATGTAAAGCGGGGCACCACTAACCGGTTCCGGGGTGGTTTGGCGGCGCAGCGGCCATGATCCGGCGCTGCCCCGCACCCGGTCTGTGCGCAAGCGCACAGAGCCGCAACCCGAGCCTGGGGCATGATCAGGGTGGTGGAAGCAACCGGTATCGCGCTGATCATGCTGCTTGCGGTGGCCGCAAGCCGCTTTCTCGCGCGCGTGACGCACCTGCCGGTGCCCTTGATTCAAATTGGCCTGGGCGTGGCCATCTTTCATTCGAGCCTGACCTCGGTCAACCTCGATCCGGAGGTTTTCTTCCTGTTGTTGTTGCCACCGCTGTTGTTCCTGGACGGCTGGCGAATCCCGAAGGACGAGCTCTTTCGTGAAGCCCCGACCATTCTCACGCTGGCTCTGGGCCTGGTGCTGTTCACCGTGCTGGGCGTCGGCCTGTGGATCCACTGGCTGGTGCCCGCCGTGCCGCTGGCGGTGGCATTTGCGCTTGCCGCCGTGCTCTCACCGACCGACCCGGTGGCCCTGTCGTCAATTACCTCGCGCACACCGATGCCGGCGCGCATGCGCCACATCCTGGAGGGTGAATCGCTGTTCAACGATGCCTCCGGGCTGGTCTGCATGCGCGTGGCCGTGGCGGCGGCCCTGACCGGCTCGTTCTCGCTGGGCGGGGCGATCGGCAGCTTCCTGTGGGTGGCCCTTGCGGGGGTGGTGATCGGTATCTCGGTGACCTGGCTGGTGACGCGCACCAACGCGGGCCCCGCGGTGCTGCGGGGTGACGATGGGGCGGCGCAGATTTTGGTCACGCTGCTGATTCCGTCGGGGAGTTATCTGTTGGCCGATTTTTTTCACTGCTCCGGCATCCTGGCCGCAGTGGCGGCTGGCATCACCATGGGTTTCACGCCCCACACCCATTGGCATGCTGTCACGCGGATCCGGCGCACGGCCGTGTGGGACACCGTGCAGTTTGCGGCCAACGGCAGCATCTTCGTGTTGCTGGGGGAGCAGATACCGTCGATCCTGGCGGCTGCCGACAACACCGTGCGTATGACCGGGCACGTCAACCCGTGGTGGCTCGGCGTCTACGTGGTGGTGATCGTGGCCGCGCTTGGCGTGTTGCGTTTCTTATGGGTGTGGACTTCGGTCAAGTTGACTTTTTTCGGATGGCGCCTGCACCGCGGGGTGCCCCCGAAAGCGCCCGGCCGGCTGGTGCTGGCGATGTCGCTGGCCGGCGTGCGCGGCGCGGTCACGCTGGCTGGTGTGTTGACGCTGCCGGTGAAGATGGCCGACGGCACCTTTTTTCCGGGGCGCGACCTGGCGATCTTCTTGGCGGCGGGTGTGATCGTGCTGTCGCTGATGCTGGCCACCGTGGCCTTGCCGCACATGCTGCAGGGCATGTCGCTGGAACCCGACCCGGCGCAGCTGGAAGCGGAGAACCATGCGCGCGCGCAGGCGGCCGAAGCGGCCATTGTGGAGGTCGAGCGCGCGGCCCGGGAAATGGAGGCGGCCGGGGACGACTCCGCCCTGGTGGAGCAGGCATGCACGCGTATCGTGACCATGTACCGGGAACGCATGGCGCGTTACAGCAGCGGCGATGGATGGCCGGCACTCGCGCCTGAAGCCGATGGTGTCGAGCGCGCCTTGCGCCTGGTCGGGCTGCGTGGAGAGCGCGAAGCCATCCTCGACGCCGGCCGCGGGCCAGGCCTCAAGGACGTGGCCGTGCGCAAGCTGGTGCGCGAGATCGATCTGCAGGAGGCGCGCCACAGCATCTGAAAGCGATGCTCACGGGCCGCTGCTCCGTTCGACTGGCGCAGGGCAGGCCGCTTTGATCGCTTGACATGCGCCCGGAGGTGTGGCGCAAGCTGGCCGCCCATCCCACGGTGAAGATGCTTGCGTGCTCTCTGGTTCATTGGCTGGTATCTATTACTTTATTTTGTCAAAAGTTGACAAAATTCCTTTACTGACAAATACTTATAAAAAAGTATCTATCAATGAATTCAACAGCTTTTTCCCTGGATTCCCAGGTCCGCACCCTGCTCACGCAGGCAGATGGCCGCAGCGCCGCAGAGCTGCAGTCCGCCACTGGCAAGAGCCAGCCCAGCATTTCCCTCGCGTTGACCCGATTGGGCGACGCGGTGTACAAGATCGGTGCGGCACGCAGCACACGTTACGCACTGACGCAGTCAATTCTGGGCCTGGACGCGCGCCAAGCGGTCGATCTGGCGGCCCCGCATGCGGACCAGGGCGTGTTCGGTTCGCTGGTGTTTTTGCAGGGTAACCGGGTCCACATTTGCGGGCCACGCAAAAGGCAATGGATGGCCACCGGCGCTTTGCCATGGTGGTTGTCGACGCTCCAACCGCAGGGTTATCTGGGGCGGCAGTTTGCGCGGCTGCGGCCCGACTTCGCGCCAGACCCGGACCAGTGGACGCTGGAGCAGACTCTGTACATGGCGGTCAACCACCTCAGCGACCCTCCGGGGGCTTTTGCCATGGGGCCACGGCGCCTGGAAACCCCCATCACCCTGAAAAACCACAATCGCGGTCAAGGTTTCGATCACCTCGCCGATACAGCGGCTCAGAGCCTGCCCACCGGTTCCTCGGCGGGTGGCGAACAGCCGAAATTCCTGACCCAAGTAGGCAATACGCAGGTCATCGTCAAGTTCTCGCCGCCGCGTGGCACACCGTTTGGCGAGCGCTGGCACGACTTGCTGCACCTGGAACACCTGGCGGGCCTCGTATTGCGCGACAAGGGCGTTGCAACGGCGAAAACCGAACTGGTGCAGACCCAGCGGCGTACCTACCTCCAGTCGACCCGCTTCGACCGCCTGGGCCGCACCGGCAAACGCCACGTCGTTGCTGCATCCTCCATCCATGAGGCTTTTGTGAATACCCCCCAGCGCCATTGGGTCGCCACGTGCGAGGCCTTGGTGGCGCGCAAACTGCTGGCCCCGGAACACCTGCGCGCGGTGGCCAGCACGTACCTGTTCGGGCAGTACATCGCCAATACCGATATGCATTTCGGCAACCTGTCCTTTTTTGTGGATGACGTAACGCAGCCGGTGCTGGTCCCCACGCCGGTGTACGACATGCTTCCCATGGTCTGGCGGCCCGGCGTACATGGCG
>JAYVRP010000927.1:0-3640 GCA_043776215.1 Rhodoferax sp.
GGCATTGGTCACGATGTTGCCGACCTTGTCGAGCTTGAATTCGCCAGCCCGGGTGTACGCGGACGTGCCGTCGGGCTGGGTCAGCGGAAAGAAGCCGGCGCCGTTGATCGCCAGGTCGAGCTGGCTGCCCGTGACATTCACGCTGCCCTGGGTGAACTGTTGCGAAACGGTGGCCACCTCGACACCGATGCCTTCGGTACGGCCGGTTGCGGCAATCGTGGAGGCCGCGACGATTTCCGAGAACTCCGCCCGTGCAACCTTGGCGCCGACCGTGTTGGCGTTCGCGATGTTGTTGCCGATGACGTCGAGGTTGCGGCTGGCCGCGTTGAGGCCGGAGAGGCCGGTTTGAAAGGACATGGTGCGTTTCCTGGGAGATGGACGGACGAAGAGGAAAGAGTTGTCGCGCTGCGGTTCAGAGGATGGACTTGACCTTGTCGTAGGCCACGTTGCCCAGGCCATGCAGCTGTACATTCATGGTGCCGCTGTCGGTGCTGACAGCGTCCACGCTGTCTCGCACCAGCTGGGTCGTGCTCACGGGGCTGTCGCCGCGCCGGGCGGTGACGCGGTAACCCACGGCACCGCTGGTCAGGCGGCCTTTGGCGTCCCAGTCAAACGGGTGACGGCCGGCGCTCTGGGCGCCCAGGTCGATCGTGTCGATGACCTGCCCACCTGCCGACAGCAGGTCGATCTTGACGCTGTCGGCCGCGCTCACAAGGTCGATCGCACCGGAGGTTTTTCCGTTGGCGACGGGCAGTTTCGTGCCTTCGACCAGCACGTTGCGACCCACCAGTGAGCTGCTTTGCAGCATCTGCATGGACGCCAGTTGGGCGGACAGGTTCTGAATCGCCTGGTTGACCTGCTGTACGCCCGTGACGGTGCTGATCTGCGCCATCTGCGATGTCATCTGGGCGTTGTCCATCGGGTTCATGGGGTCCTGGTTGCTGAGCTGGGCGACCAGCAACTTGAGGAAGCGGTCTTCCGAGCCGGCAGCGTTGACCGTCGATGCGCCGCTCGCGGCCGGAGTCGGCGCGCTGGTGGCGGTGGAGGAGTGGGTGGCGGTGATCATGGTGGTGTGGGCAAAGTTCACTGACCCATCTGCAGGGTCTTGAGCAACAGCGTCTTGGCCGTGTTCATGACCTCCACGTTGTTCTGGTAGGAGCGCGAGGCCGAGATCATGTTGACCATTTCCTCGACCGGATTCACGTTGGATTGGGTCACGTAGCCCTGCGCATCCGCTTGCGGATGGCTGGGGTTGTGCACCTTCTTCATCGGTTCGTTGCTCTCGGTAATGGCGTTCACCCGAACGCCTGCCGATGCGTCGGACCCCATGGGCGTGGTCTGGAACACCACCTGGCGGGCCTTGTAGCCCTGGCCGTCCGGCCCCGCCACGGCGTCTGCGTTGGCCAGGTTGCTGGCCACGACGTTGAGGCGCTGGGATTGGGCGCTGATGGCACTGCCGGAGACACTGAAAACAGAAAACATGGACATGGGAGACCTCGCGGAATGAAGACCTACTGGCCCTGGATTGCGCTCAAGATTGTTTTGGAATAGCCGTTAATGAAACGCAGGGTGGTTTCGTACCGTACGGCGTTGTCGACGAAGTTGGCGCGTTCGCGATCCATATCGACACTGTTGTTGTCCATGGCAGGTTGCGTCTGGGCGCTGTAGGCGAGCGTGGTGTTTTCGCCGATGGAGCCGTCCCCTGGGGTGCCGACCGGAATGTGGGCTGCATGCGCCGGGCTTTTGCTGCCCATGGCGGGCTGACTCGCGGCAAGGCGGCTGTCGCCCCTCGCGGCCGCCATGGCGTCCTTGAAGTTGACGTCGCGGGCGGTATAGCCAGGCGTGTCCGCATTGGCGATGTTGCTGGCGATGACGCGCTGGCGTTCGGCGCGCACGACCAGAGCGCTGGCGTGGAAGTCGATTCCGCTGGTCAGTTGTGCAAACATGTGTCGGGCCCTCCGCTGTGGTCGTTGTGGTTGCCGGGGCCCGCAGGAGCCCCTCGCGTGAAACGATTATGGGAAAAGCTTGAGGCAGCCAATCGGGCGAATAACGCCCGTTTCCGCCATCACTTGGGTGCTTTGCCCCGGCCCGCAGCGGCCTAAAGTCACAGTACGGCTTTTAATCAGGTGACACTTTGGAAACTCGGCATTCTCGGCAACTCAAGCCCTCCAGGCTGTGCTGGATGGCTGCGGCATTCGTCGCGGGCGCATGGTGCCTGGGCGCACATGCGCAGGACGTGGGGGTCGGCTTGCTCAAGGATTCGCAGGTCTGGCTGGATCACACGGTGGCAGCGGCACGCCCTGCCGGCGCGGCTGCATTGCGCCTGGTGGTCAGTGTCGGTACGCTGGACAACCGGCTCACGCTGGCGCCGTGTGCCCAGGTCGAGCCCTATATTCCTGCAGGCATGCGCCTGTGGGGGAAAACCCGGCTCGGGCTGCGCTGCGTGGATGGCGCGAGCCGCTGGAACGTGTTTCTTCCGGTGCAGGTCAAGGCCTTCGGGCAGGCCTGGGTCGCCCGCGCGGACATCCCGGCGGGCAAAGTCATGGACGCAGGGGATGCGGTATTGGCCGAAGTCGATTGGGCGCTGGAGAATCAGGCCATCCTGCCCGAGCTGGAACTGTGGGTCGGCCAGACTGCGACCCGCCAGATCAGTACCGGGCAGGCCTTGCGCATGGGGATGGTCCGCCCATCACAGGTGTTCCAGGCGGGCGCCGTGGTCCGGGTTGTGGCCCAAGGACCAGGGTTTTCGGTGACCTCGGATGGGCAGGCATTGTCGGCCGGCGTGGTGGGTTCACAAGCGCGGGTCCGTATTGAAGGTGGGCGCATACTTACGGGCGTGGTGCTGGACACCCGTACGGTCCGGGTCGATCTCTGACGCTTACAAGTCGATGGATTCCATGGCTCAAGTTTTCTCCCGGTCGGCCGATACCTATCGTACGATGGCGCGAATGACGTGGCCAAGGGGAACATGATGAAAATAGGTCAACAGCCCGATATCACACCTGCACTGGGGCAGGCTTCGCAATCTGCGACGTCCAAGGCGGGCCAGACAGCGGCACCCGCTGTCAAGACGGACCGCAAGGCGCCCGGCGTCGGTGTGACGGTGTCGAGCCAGGCGCGCGCACTGGAGCAGGCCGGTGGCACTGCGGATGCCAATATCGACCAGGAGAAGGTCAATGCGGTGCGCCAATCCATTGAACAGAAAAGTTACGTGGTCAATGCCGAGGCCATCGCCGACAAATTGCTGTCCAATGCGCGGGAAATGCTGGAACGGTCCAAGGGCTGACCCCACCGATGCGTAGTCAGGCCATCGGACTGGAAAGGCAGGGAGATCAGCTGAATTTCCGGGATTGCCTGCGTACCGCGGAGAGCCGCACGCACGCACTGTCTGCTGCGTTGATGTCCGGTGGGGCGGATTCGGTGGTGCTTGCCGCCAGTGACATGCAGCAGTCGGTGATGGTGTTGTCCTCCATGCTCCAGCGCCTGCAAGTGCACGGGCCCCTGGAGCATGAAACTGCGCAGCGGCTGCGTCAACTCGGGCGGACCCTGGCCATGCAGCGAGACGCCTGCATGCGCCACTGTGCCGTGGTGGACCGTGCGCTGCATTCCATCATTCCTGCGTCCCGCAGCAGCACCTACC
>JAYVRP010000928.1:0-3639 GCA_043776215.1 Rhodoferax sp.
GGCCGCCAGGTCGAGGTGGAACTTGCCCGCCAGCCGGATGTAGCGGCCGGTGTCTCCGACGCGGTTGGCTTCGCGTTCCTCACCGACCTGGGCGCGCACATCACCCAGCCAGGGCCGTTGTTTGGCGCGGGCCAAGGTGCGCACCACACCGGCTTCGAGAATGCGCCGCAAGCTGTAGGTGTCGCGCGTGAGCTCGACGGATGGCCGAGCCACAAAGGCGCCGCGGTTGGGGACCAAGTCGACCATTTGCTCGGTGGCGAGCCGGTCGAGTACCTTTCGGATCACGCCGCGCGTGGTGCCGTAGATGCGGCACAAATCGGATTCCGGCAGTTTGGTGCCGGGCCGCACGCGGTGCTCATAGATCGCTTGGGCGAGTTGGCGTTGGATCCGCGCCTCGTCGTTTTCGTTCGGGATGACCGGGGTCGCTGACACGTCCAGGGTGCGCACGTCGGCCGCCGGGGCGCGGGAAGTGTCGGTGGCATCAAGCGGGTTCATCGAGCCGCTATTGTCACTGGAAATTCCAATGTGTCAACATAAACAATAAAAACATTGCCAAAGTGTTAACAATAATTTAACCTGAGGGCCGAGGCTACGTTTGTGCGTGAGGTTTGTGCGTGGTGTTCTGGCCGTTGGGGTGCCAAGTGGGCATCGGCGGATTCAGGCGAGGTAGGCAACTTGCCTGCCGTGCCGCTGGCGACGTTTGGCGAGGTAAACGGACCTTGCGGACATGTTCATCGCTGGCGGACCAGCACGGTTCACAATGTCCGGCGCCGGTGTTCGTCAACCTGTGAAAGGACTTTCTTCCATGACCCATTTCCCGACACTGTCCTGTGTAACCCGCCGTGAGACCCTGGCCTGGGCCGGGGCTGGCGCCGGCTCGCTGTTGTTGCCGGGGGTGGCCCGGTCGCAGGCCGATTGGCCCAGCCGCGCAATCAAGGTACTGATCTCCTTCCCGCCCGGGGGCTCCAGCGATTTTGTCGGCCGCGCCCTGGCACCGTTCCTGGCCGAGCAATTCGGGCAGCCCTTCGTGGTGGACAACCGCCCCGGCGCAGGCGGAATGATCGCGGCCGACGCGCTGCGCAAGGAGCCGCCGAACGGCTACAACTTCATGATCTCCAACAACGCGCCGTTCACCATTGCGCCTACGATGTTCAAGAACATAGCCTACGACGCAGTGCGTGACTTCACCCATATCGCCTACCTGGGTTCGACCTATGGAGGGTGCGTGGCGCATCCCAAGGTCGGGGTCAAGAACCTGCGCGAGATGGTCGCTAAAGCGAAGGCCAGCCCCGGCAAACTGACCTTCGGATCCAGCGGCACCGGATCGATCGGGCACATTGTGGGCGAGACCTTCAAACGCCTCGCCGGTGTTGACATCCTGCACGTACCTTACAAGGGCGCCGGGCCGCTGCGACAGGACTTGCTCGGCGGCGTGGTGGACATGCAGTTCGAAGGCGTCATCGGCAACATCGCGTTCCTGCGCGCAGGAACGCTGGTGGCGTTGGGAACCTCCAGCCCGGACCGGCTGGCGCCCATCCCGGATGTACCGACCTTCCGCGAACAGGGCTTCAACATGACGGTCGAAAACTGGCATGGCCTGAGCGGGCCGGCTGGCTTGCCGGCCAGCATCACCGGGCGGCTGCAGCAGGTGTTGGGAGTGCTCTTGCAACGCAAGGACGTGCTGGACAAACTCGCGGTGTATGGTGTGTTCTACCTGCCCATGACCGGGCCGGCCTTTAATGCCTACATCGCGGAGCAGATCGACATCTGGCGGCCGCAAATCATCGCGGCCGGTGTGGCCGGTCAATGACCGCCCCGGCGCGCGCCATGCGATTGCGACTGCGCTTGAACGCGGACTTCACCGGTCCGCATGCCTGGTTCTTCCTGGCCATGCAACGCGGCTACTTCGCGGCCGAAGGCCTGGATCTGGAGTTGTTGCCCGGCCATGGCGCAGCCGCAGTGGTGCCAGGCATCGGCCACGATGGCGTGGAGGCCGCGTATGGCGACCTCAACGCACTGGCGCAACGGGCGTCGCAACACCCCGGGCGCGCGCCAGTGGGGGTGTTCCAGGTCTTCAACCGCGTGCCGTTCACCGTGGCGGTGCGCTCCGCCGGGCCGGTGCACCATCCTCGGGATCTTGCAGGTTGCCGGCTGATCGGAAAGGCCGACGATGCCGCGATGCTGCTGTTCCCCGCCCTGGCGGATGCTGCCGGCATCGATGTGTCGTCCGTGCAGGTGCAGGTGTCCGCACTGCCCATGGGGGAGCAGGTGCGGGACGCCCTGATGACCGGAGAAGCCGACGGGGTGTTCGGCTTCGTCAATACCGTGATCGCGGCAGCAACACCGCTGGGCGTCGAGCCCGAGCAGTTGCGCTTCATCGCGTACGCGGACCATCTTCCGGATCTGTACGGCAACGGGCTCATGGTGTCCCGGTCCCTGCTGGCCGAGCACCCCGCGACGGTGCATGCGCTGGTGCGCGGCCTCAATCGCGGGCTATGCGACACGCTGCAGGATGTGGATGCCGCGATGGCCGCGTTGCTGGAAGCGGCACCCGGCATCGACGCCTCGGTGCAACGGCGGCGACTGTTGGGAACCCTGGCATCCGAGATGGCGCATCCGGAAGGTCTGCGCATCGGTCTGGGCGACGTGGACGACGCGCGCTTGCAGCGCGGCATCACCCAGGTGGCGCGCAGTTGCGGATGGCCCAGGACGCCCGATGCGCGCGAAATTTTCACGCGGGAATTTCTGCCGCCGTTGCATGAGCGTGCGCGGGGGACCGGTCGTTGACCCCGCTGCGCCTCCTGCTGAATTCGGGCTTCAGCGGGGCCAACGCCTTCCTGGCCCTGGCCCAGGCCAATGGGTCGTTTCGTGCAGCGGGGCTGGATCTGGAACTTGTGCCGGGACGTGGTGCCTGGACGGCGGCAAGTCGGCTGGCCGACGGTGAAGCCGACCTCGCCTATGGCGACATCCACGCGCTGGCGGAGCTGGCCGCGCTGCGGGGCCCTGCGGGACTTCCGCGCGCATTCTTCATGGTCCACCAGCACTCGCCAGCCACCATCACCGTGGCGCATGACGGCACCGTGCGCACGCCCCAGGATCTCGTTGGGCGGCGCGTCGTCGGGCATGCGAGCGATGTCGCGCTGCAGCTATTCCCGGCCTGGTCGAGCGTCGCCGGGCTGGCGCCGGATGCCGTGCAGGTGGTGCGCAGTGACGCCGGCATGGCCGAGCTGCTGACGGCGATGCGAGGCGGTGATTTCGCGGGTGTGTTTGGTTATGTGTCGACGCACCAGGCGGCCTGGTCTGGTCTCGGGCGTGCCGTCGGCGGGGCATTGCGTTTCTTGCGTTACCGGCAGGTGTGGCCAGGCCTGTATGGCAGCGCCTTGATGGCGTCGGAGGCGTTGATGCGCGCACAACCCGACGTCGTGCGACGCCTGGTTCAGGTGGTCCGGGCCGCCATTACCGACGCCCGGAACTACCCCGAAAGCGCCATCGATGCCGTGCTTGATCGAGCACCACAGGCAGACCGCGAGATCGAGCGGGCCCGGTGGCAGGAGACCTGCGAGTCCGACATGGGATTCGGGGATCATCCCGGCCAGACCCTGGGCGACATCGACAACACGCGCTTCGCCGCCACGCAGT
>JAYVRP010000929.1:0-3636 GCA_043776215.1 Rhodoferax sp.
GGCACGATCAGCGGTTCGCCCAGCATCACCGGCGCTTGCGCCTCGGCTTGCGGAAAAACCATGCGCAGGGCGATCAGAAACAGGATCACACCACCGGCAATCTGAAGCGACAGCCCGCTGAGGTTCATGACCCGCAGGAAGGCATCACCCACGAACATGAAAGTCAGCAGCAACAGGAACGCGATCGACACCTCGCGCACGATCACCCTGGAGCGGCGCTCGGGTGCCACATTGCGCAAGGCGTTGGCGAAAATCGGGATGCTGCCGAACGGGTCGGTGATCAGCAGCAGCAGGACAGTGGCAGAGGCAAAGGTGTAGGACATGGCGGCGACCGGCACAACGCGAGGGCGTTGCCCGGGTCGTCAGGATATCAGGGCACGGCGCAGCCGGGCTCAAATCCGGGAGGCGGTGCCCTCGCGCTCGAATTTGTCCTGGCAGGAAATGCACCGCAAAGCCTGAGGTGTTGCCTGCAAGCGTGCCAATGCGATCGGCACGCCACAGTCCATGCAGTCACCGTAAACCCCGGCGTCCAGGCGTTTGAGCGCGGCATCGACCTGGCTTAACGCGGCGGACTCGTGTTCGTCGAGTGCAAATTCGATTTCGCGTTCGGTTGCGCGTTGGGCCCGGGTGTCTTCCGGCTCACTGAAGTGCTCGGCCGATGCCTGGGCGCGACCCACATCGCCCCCACGCAATTGGGCCAGCTGTGCGAGCAGTCTGGTGCGTTGACCCTCGAGTGCGAGTTTGAACGCCTGTGTCTGTTGCTTGTTCATGTCCGGTCCTTGTGATGAAGCTGTCTTCATCATGCCCCCTGGCAAAGGGGCTTGCTTTGATGGATGTCAATTTGCACTCCGTGTACTCGGGCCCTGCGCGGAGTGGCGTGCTGCGCTGGGGCAATCACCATTTCTACGATGGGATAATTTGAGCAATGCCATTTATGTCAAGGCCGCTGAACGCATGTCGGTGGGCACCCGATCCCTTCCCCATGTTGCTCTCGATGAGCCAGCCAACAGCATGGATGCTCTCAAGCCAACAAATTTTTAACTCCCTGAAGGAACACCCATGAAAACCCCACAATGGCTGACCATCGCCGCACTCGCCACCAGCCTGTGTTTTTCTGCGTTTGCCCAGAGTGTCGACGTGAAAGACGCCTGGGTACGCACCAGCGTACCGGGCCAGAAGGCCACAGGCGCTTTCATGAAAATCACCGCCCGGGACGGTGCCCGGCTGGTGTCGGCCTCCAGCGCGGCCGCCGGCGTGACCGAGGTGCACGAGATGAAGATGGACGGCAACGTGATGAAGATGCGCGCCGTGGAAGGTGGCCTGGAGCTGCCTGCCGGCAAGACCGTGGAGCTCAAGCCGGGCGGTTACCACCTGATGCTGATGGACCTGAAGGCCGCCTTGCCCAAGGACAGCACGGTACCCCTGACACTGGTGTTCAAGGATGCCAAAGGGGTGGAAAGCAAGGTCGAACTGAAGGTGCCGGTCGCTGTCGCGTCCATGCACAGCCATTGATCTACGCCGCGTCACGGTGATGCTCGCGGTCGCCAACCGCTCCACATTGCGGTAAGCTGTGAAGGGTCCGATTCTGGACACGCAACCGGGAGACACCATGAGCGATTCAAGCAGCAGCGGTTTCGGCAAGTTCGTGCCAGGGTTTGACTTTTTGCAGACCCTGGCCAAAGGCGCCTCACAGAACATTCCGCAGATGCCCAACCTGGCGAACTGGGTGGCTCCGTCGCTGAATCTCGAAGAGCTTGAAAAGCGCATCGAGGAGCTCAAGGCCGTGCATTTCTGGCTGGAGCAGAACTCGCGGGCACTCGGGGCCACGATCCAGGCGCTGGAAGTCCAGAAGATGACCCTGGCCACGCTCAAGGGCATGAATTTCAACATTGGTGATATGGCCAACGCCTTCAAGCTCAAGGCAGCGGACTCGGTGGCCCACGGGGTGCAGCGGGTCACGGAAAGGGCCGAAAGCGCCGCCAAGACCATTTCCGATGCGGCAACCAGCGTCGGCAACGCGGCCAAAGCGGCCACCACAGTGGCCACCACCACCAAGTCTGGCAAGTCCGACAAAGCACCCTCCGCAGTGTCGGCACTGGTAGATCCGCTTCAATTGTGGGGTTCGCTGACCCAGCAGTTCCAGCAGATCGCCGCCAGCGCCATGAAAGACGCAAGCCGGGCGACGGCTCTGGATGCCACGAAAAACATGGCAGCGGGCCTGGCCAAGGAAGCTGTCAAGGCCGGCAAGAAGATGGCTGGCGGTGGCGCGGCACGCCGGCCCGCACCCCGCAAGACACCGCGCAAGACACCGACTGGCAAACGCTGAGCATCCGCCGGCATCGATCTGCGTCGCGCACCGTTCACTGGCCCGCCTGATGAAAATGTTTCCTTATGGCCATGCCACGCACCCGCAGTGGATGATGGCGGCCGGGCTGGTGTTGGCGCAGTTGCGCGCGCAGATGGCTCTGCACGGATATGCCAGTGCACCCACACTGGCCTTGCTGTATGTCACCGACCACTACGCCAGTGCGGCGCAGGAGATCCTTGACCACCTGGGTGCCGAATTGCCAGGCATCACTGACTGGGCCGGCACGGTCGGTGTCGGTGTGGCCTCCAACAACGTCGAATACTTCGACGAACCGGCCATGGCCGTCATGTTGTGTGACTTGCCCAGCGACCAGTACCGTGTGTTCTCCGGCGTGGCACCGCTGAGCCTGGGCTTCGAAGCACATACGGCACTCGTTCATGCCGATGGCAACACGCTCGAGCTGACCGAACTGATCGAGGAGATGGCCGCGCGCACGGCGACCGGGTACCTGTTTGGTGGCTTGTCCGCCAGTCGCATGCGCACGGTGCAGTTCGCCGCAGGCGGCGACGGAAACATGCGTGGTCAGGGGGGCGTGCGTGGCGTGTTCAGCGGGGGGCTTAGTGGTGTGGCCTTCGGTTCGGGTGTGCATCTTGTGTCACGCGTGACACAAGGCTGCCTGCCGGTATCGAGGACCCGCCGCATCACGGCCTCCGACAAGAACCTGGCCACGGAACTCGACGGCGAACCGGCACTGGATGTACTGTTGCGCGACATCGAGGTGTCGCTCGATGACCCCCAGCATGCCCTGGAAAAAATCCGCAGCACGCTGGTGGGTCTGGTGCGCTCCAGCGACGCCGATGGCGGCAATGCGGTCGGGCGGGCCGGCAACTTTGGCAGCGACGTCATCGTGCGCCACATCATCGGCCTGGATCCGGCCCGGCGCGGCGTCGCGGTGTCGGACCGCCTGGAAGTTGGCATGCAACTGGCGTTTTGCCAGCGTAACGTGCAAGCGGCGCGCGCTGACCTGATCCGCGTCTGCTCCGAAATCCGCGAAGAACTCGAACCCATGGAGCTGACCATGGAAACCGCGACCGCGCTGGCGGCATCGGAAGCCGACGCGTCACCCCATCCGGCACGGCGCATCGCCGGTGCGGTCTATGTGAGCTGCTCCGGTCGGGGCGGGCTGCATTTCGGCGGTCCGAGCGCCGAGTTGCAGATCGTGCGCCGGGCCCTGGGCGATGTGCCCCTGGTCGGTTTTTTTGCGGGCGGCGAGATCGCGCGCCACCACCTGTACGGGTACACCGGCGTGTTGACCGTGTTTGCCCAGG
>JAYVRP010000930.1:0-3634 GCA_043776215.1 Rhodoferax sp.
GCACGCAGACCCTCCATGGCCGCGTCGCCTACACCATGCTGGATGCCAAATGGCAAAAGTACCCGGTCGAAAAATACCCCTTGCCCCAATACATTCCGCTGCGCTGATGGCGGGTGGTGAATCGTGCTGAACAGCCATACAGACGGCAATGACGATGGCCGGCACATGCGGCTGGCGCTGGAACTTGCCGCGCGGGCAATGGGTCGCACGGAGCCCAATCCGCGTGTCGGTTGCGTGCTGATCGGCGCCGACGGGCATCAGGTCGGCCAAGGCCACACCCAGCAAGCCGGTGGCCCGCACGCCGAGATCATGGCCTTGCGCGATGCGCAGGCGCGGGGTCACGCCACGCAAGGCTCCACCGCTTATGTCACCCTGGAACCTTGCGCGCATCACGGTCGCACGGGGCCCTGCTGTGACGCCTTGATCGCTGCCGGCGTTCAGCGTGTGGTGGCGTCACTGGCAGACCCCAACCCCCTGGTGGCCGGCCAGGGTTTTGCCCGGCTTCGCGCCGCCGGCATCGTGGTGGACATCGGATTCGGTGCACCTGAGGCTCGCGCCTTGAATATCGGCTTCTTCAGCCGCATGCTGCGCAAGACGCCGTGGGTGCGCCTCAAGCTTGCGGCCTCGCTGGACGGCACAACAGCCCTGGACAACGGCAAGAGCCAATGGATCACGTCCAGCGCAGCGCGCACCGATGGCCATGCGTGGCGCGCTCGCGCCGGCGCCATCCTCACTGGCATCGGTACGGTGCGCGAAGACAACCCGCGGCTCGACGTGCGCCTGGTGCCGTGTCTGCGCCAGCCACCCTTGGTCGTGATCGACAGCCGCCTGGAAACGCCACTGGAGTCGCACTTGTTCATGGAAGGGCGCCAGGTATGGATCTACGCTGCCGTGCCGGACCCTGCGCGGGCTGCGGCACTGGAGCAGCGCGGCGCGAACATCCGTTACCTGCCAGGCCGGGAGCCAGGCACTGCGAGCAAGGTGGACCTGCAGGCCGTGATGCGGGACCTGGCGGAGCGCGAGGTCAACGAACTGCACATCGAAGCCGGCCACAAGCTCAACGGCTCCCTGCTACGTGAGGGCCTGGTCGACGAACTGCTGGTCTACCTGGCGCCCAATCTGCTCGGCAGCGGACGCGCGATGGCGGCTCTGGGGCCACTTTCCAGCCTGGAGCAGGCAATACCGTTGGAGTTTGTGTCAAGCACCATGGTCGGGCCCGACCTCCGGCTGCTGGCGTGGGTGCAAGGGCACGATCAGTTTTAGTTTTCGTTTTATTGAAGTTTCCCCGTTTCGCGACAACATGTGGTCCGTTCGCCCTGAGCCTGTCGAAGGGCTCGCGAGGGCTTCGACAAGCTCAGCCCGAACGGTGTCATGAACTGCGAAAAGATCAACAGTTTTCGCTTTATTGAAGTTTCCCCATTTCGCGACAACATTTCGTCCGTTCGCCCTGAGCCTGTCGAAGGGCTCGCGAGCCGTTCGCCCTGAGCCTGTCGAAGGGCTCGCGAGGGCTTCGACAGGCTCAGCCCGAACGGTGTGACGAATTGCGAAAAGACCCGTAGTTTTCGCTTTATTGAAGTTTCCCCATTTCGCGACAACATCTGGTCCGTTCGCCCTGAGCCTGTCGAAGGGCTCGCGAGGGCTTCGACAGGCTCATCCCGAACGGTGTAATCAATGACCGAAATATCAATATTTTGAGCAGCCCCACGGCCAGGGCAGGAATAGTTTGAGCAGCGCCACGGCCAGGGCGGGATTCCCTGCGAAAATATTCGAATGTTCACCGGAATCATTACCGGCGTGGGGCGCATCGCCGCCGTCCACGCCTTGGGAAGCTCTTCAACCCACGGCAAGCGCCTGACCATCCATGGTCCGCCCGGCTACCTCGACGATGTCGGCCTGGGCGACAGCATCGCGCTCAATGGGGCCTGCATGACCGTGACCCGGCTCGACCCTGCGCAGGGCAGCTTTTGCATCGACATCTCGGCTGAATCACTGGCCTGCACCGCCGGGCTCGACCGCCCCGGGCCCATCAACCTCGAAAAAGCCTTGCGCGCCCATGACCGGCTGGGTGGCCACATCGTGGCCGGCCACGTGGACGGCGTGGGCACCGTCACCCGCTTCGCACAGGCGGGCGAAAGCTGGGAGTTGTGCCTGCGTATTCCTGCCGCACTGGCCCGCTACCTGGCCTTCAAGGGATCGATCACGGTGAATGGCGTGAGCCTTACCGTGAACCGCGTCGAGGACCACGCCCTGGGCTGCGACATCCGCATCAACCTGATTCCCCACACCGTGCAAAACACCGCGCTGGGCAGCCTGACGCTAGATGCGCCGGTCAACCTCGAAATCGATCTCATCGCGCGTTACGTCGAACGCATGCTCGGCGCACCGCACACCGAATCTCCCAAAGGACACCCATGACTCGTCTGGCCCACGCCGCCATTTCGCCGGTGGAGGAAATCGTCGCCGACCTGCGTGCCGGTCGCATGGTGATTCTGGTGGACGAAGAAGACCGCGAGAACGAAGGCGACCTGATTCTGGCGGCCGACCACGTCACCGCAGCAGCCATCAATTTCATGGCGCGTTTCGGCCGCGGCCTGATCTGCCTGACCCTGACCCGCAGCACCTGCGAACGGCTGCAGTTGCCGCCCATGACGGTGCGCAACGGCGACAAGAAGGGAACCGCTTTCACGGTCTCGATCGAAGCGGCCGAGGGTGTCACCACCGGCATTTCCGCTGCCGACCGCGCGCGAACAGTCCAGGCTGCCGTGGCCACCAACGCGCGCCCGGACGACCTGGTGCAACCCGGGCATGTGTTTCCCTTGCAGGCGGTGGACGGCGGCGTGCTGATGCGCGCCGGCCACACCGAGGCCGGTTGCGACCTGGCCGCGATGGCAGGCTGTTCAGCCGCAGCGGTGATCTGCGAGATCATGAAGGACGACGGCACCATGGCGCGTCTGCCCGACCTGCAGCAATTCGCGGCGGAGCATGGCCTGCGTATCGGCACCATTGCCAGCCTGATCGAGCACCGCAGCCGGGTCGAGTCGCTGGTCGAGCGGCTGGGCTCTCGCACCATGACCACCGCCAGTGGCGACTTTGTAGCCCACGCATTTCGCGACAAACCGGGCCAGGGCGTGCACCTGGCGCTGGTCCGTGGTGCCTGGGGACCGAACGATGTCATCCCGGTGCGTGTGCACGAACCACTGTCGGTGCTCGATGCACTGGAGGTGAACCGCCTCATGCACTCCTGGACCCTGGACGCCTGCATGGCCCGTATCGCCTCGGAGGGCAAAGGCGTGGTCGTGTTGCTCAATTGCGGCGAGACCGCTGACCAGTTGCTGGCCCAGTTCGACGGCACGGCGCGCGCCAGCCACGGCCCCGAGCGCGGCCGCATGGACCTACGCACCTATGGCATCGGCGCGCAAATCCTGCGCGAATGCGGCGTGCACCGCATGCAGCTCATGGGAACCCCGCGGCGCATGCCCAGCATGGTCGGTTACGGGCTCGAAATCGCCGGTTACCTCACCCACTGACACACAAGACAGGACACACACGACTATGTTTGGCGCAGACAAGGGAAAACTCGAACCCGGAGACATCCGCCTTGACGGGAAAAAGCTCCGGCTGGGCATCGTCCAGG
>JAYVRP010000931.1:0-12658 GCA_043776215.1 Rhodoferax sp.
CGCCTGATGAGCCATGGGCTGAAGGCGACCGAGATTGCCGAGGGCATCACGCTGCCCGAGGGTCTGGCCAAACGCTGGCACGCGCGCGGCTACTATGGCACCCTGTCGCACAACGTGAAGGCGGTGTACCAGCGTTACCTGAGCTGGTACGACGCCCACCCCGCCAACCTGCACAACCTGCCGCACGTGCCGGCCGCGAAGAAATATATGGAATACATGGGCGGCGTGGACGCCGTCATGCAGCGTGCGCAGGCCGACTTCGACAAGGGTGAATACCGCTGGGTGGCCGAAGCCCTGAAACACGCAGTGTATGCCCACCCGGAACACCAGGGAGCGCGCGAGCTGGCCGCCCGGGCCATGGAGCAGATGGCGTTCCAGGCGGAATCGGCCACCTGGCGCAATGCCTACCTGCTGGGTGCGCACGAGTTGCGCAACGGCCCGCCCAAACCCAGCACCAGCCAACTCGGTGCGGGCCTGGTGCCTGCCATGTCCACCCAGTTGCTGTTCGACGTGCTGGCCGTTCGCCTGAACGCACCCAAGGCGGGTGCCCTGGCCTTCAGCGTCGGGTGGCATTTCACCGACAAGTCCGAGCACTGGCTGATGGAGCTCAGCAATGGCGCGTTGAGCAGCATGCAGTTCGACCAGCCCCCAAAAACCGACGTGACCCTCACGCTGACACGGCCGACCCTGGAGGCCTTGCTGGCGCAAAAGCTGCCTCCCATGCAGGCCCTGTCCGAAGGCAAGTTGCAAATTGCGGGCAACGCCACGCTGCTGGGCACCTTGTTCGGCCTGCTCGACTGCTTCGCCGGCAACTTCCCCATCCTCGACGCGGCGCCGTGGCCGGCGTGAGTCGTCCGACATAGCGCTTGGCACCCCCGCAGTCATTCACCCTGAGATTGCCAAAGGGCCCTCAGAAAAGCCAACCTGATTAGCCACCAAACTCATACGCCCTCCGATGCTACTGTCTGCTAATGTCTGCTGCGAACTGTCATGCCACCAGACGCCGCAATCCATCCCGGAACTTGCAAAAGCTCGGCGATGCGTTTTGCTCGACATCCATCTTTGGGCCAATTTGCTCGGCCCATGCATGCTTGATTTCTCCCGGCAACGGCCACCCCACCTTTTGAACCGCAGCGACTCCGCCCGGAAGCACTGCGTCGGCGAGCAGCTCCCAGGTGCCACATACGCTGTCCTGCAGGTATCGGCCAAGCACGTCCCTCCTGGCTCTGGGGTAAGCCTCAAGCAGCGCCTGCCGGTCGCCTAAATACCATGCCTCGATCTCTTCGATGGCAAGCCGGAACATCGCATTGGGCGCTGGCCGGCAGCGCTGGAGTACGGCTTGCAACTCCGCAAGAAAGTCCTTGCAGTCGCGCCGGTCGCTGTCCACCACGACGACCACGGCATCGATACCAGGCGTTTTTCCGTAGCCGGCAAGCAGGCGTGGCAATTGACTCAACAACGCGCGCTTGGCAGGGTCTGCCTTGACGGAAAGGCCAGCGGGCAGGCGACCAATGCCGCCATAGCGCAGAACCCGCCACGTGTGTGGAGCATCAAAGTTGCCTATAACGGCAGGCAACAGGTTCTCGATCAGCTTGGCGCCGGAACCGTCCTCGACCAGCACCTCAATGTGCATGCGTCACCTCGCGTCCAGGTAGTCGCTGTACCACAGGCCCCCAAGCGGCAAGCCTTCGTCAACGAGGTTTTGCACCAGGGCCAGGTCGGACACGCGACGAATGGTCGAGAAGCCATCGGCAGCCTTCTCCAGAATCCACACCTCCTTGGGAGAGAGCGCGTCCACGAAATAGGGCTGGTGCGTGGTCACAAAGATTTGAGGGGCGTTTTTCTTGCCAGTGGCATGGCTGCGCAGCTCGTGCGCCAACGAGTCGAGCAGGCGGTGATAGAGACCGTTCTCGGGTTCTTCGATACAGATGAATGGTGGGGGATCCGGGTCTTCCATCAGCAGCAGATACGCGAAGATTTTCAGCGTGCCGTCCGACATCTGGCCGGCATAAAACGGATCGGAAAACGCACCGTCGTTGAACTGGAGCAGCACGCGCTTGTCTTCGGTCACGATGGTCTTGATGCTTTGCACACCCGGAATCTTGCTGGCAATGCGTTGAAGAATCGATCTGAAACGCTCCTTGTGTTCGCGCTCCATGTACTGAACCACGTTACCGATGTTGTCTCCATGAATATTGAGATGCCGCTGCGCACCAGCGGACGGAATCGAACGAGCGGCATCGGGATGGAAATAGGACAAGTACCAGCCCTTCAGAAAGTCCCGAAAGCGTTTGATGCGCGGGTGCTCTTTCAAGGTGCCCAGCGTCGCGATGCCAAGCTGCCTCAGGTCGGTCAACTCGACATCCTCCTGCGCACGATCTTCTTCGCCGCCGCTTGCTTCAACGGCCTCCTCGCCCTTCCACACCTTACCCTTGCCATGGTCCAGGCGCAAAAAGGGGTAGGGCCGTCCATGCTTTTGGCCTTTGCGGCGTTGCTTCAGCACTTCGGACTGCACGTAGGGCCGCCCGCTGTTGTCCAGATTGATGGCCAGTTCGTAAGAGATTGGGCGCTCACCTTTGGCCTCGCGGTAATAGACCTCGAAGTAAATGGGCTCGGAGATTCCCAGTGAACGCATGCGCTCAAATCCGCCACGCTGCTTGTCGTCGCAGGCCGATTCAACATCTGTGGAAAGACAATCGGCGACAAAACCGAAGGCGTCGAACAAGGTGCTCTTGCCCACTCCATTCTTGCCGATCACCACGGTAAACGGTGTCAGCGGCTCGCCTTGCTGCTGTGTCGAAAGCCGGCCCAGCGTCACGTCGCGCAGGGCACGGTAGTTCCGCACCCGGAAACCTTCGATTTGAGCCATGTTGTCGTCCTTCTTATTCCTGGTTCCGTTCGCGCCGGCGCGGGTCATACCGCGTCAGCCAACGCCGGATCTGTTCATTCGTATGGGTGGCTTTCACTGAAAGTTCGGAATCGCACGCACCATGAACTCGTCGAACAGGGGCACGGTAAACGCCATGTCGCCGTGAGCCGGGCTGTAGACCATCCCCTTCCTGATCAGCTTCGCGCGCACAGGGCCAAGGCTGTTGACTTTGACATGCAGGGTATCGGCGATGTCACCGGTGCGTTGGGCACCTGGCCCGAGTTGTGCCATTGCGCGCAAGAAGTTTTTCTCACTGGGCGTCAGGCGACCGTATCGGACCCGAAAGAAGTTTTCGTCCAAGCGCCGAATCACCGATTCAGTGGCGCTGCCTACTACTGCCAGAGTGATCGGGCTGCTTATCGCCAAGTTCCATGCCTGGTAGCCCCATTCCTGCAAAAAGTAGGGGTACCCCATGGTCAGTCGATATATTTCACGCAGCGCTGCGTCGTCAAATCCAATACCAACCGCCATGGCCGGGTCCCGCAAGGCCTTGCCTGCATCAGACTCCGACAAGGCGCCAATGTTCGGGAAGCTGAACAAACGCTCGGCATACGACTTCGATTCGCCCGCCATGCCAGGCAGAATTGGCAGGCCGGCACCCAACAGCACAATCGGAAGCTGGCGTTGCTGAATCTTGTGCATTGCCATGATCAACGCGCCAAGCTCCCGTTGATTGAAGTACTGAATTTCGTCGATCAACAGCGCCACTGCAGAGCGCCTTTCAGAAGCCGCTTCCCCGACAGCCACGAAAAGATTCGGAAGGTCAATTTCCAGATCGCCGCTGTCGGCTGAACCGCTCTCGGGCTCGATGTCCAGGCCAATATCGATATCGCCAACGGTCAGCTTGATGGCCCCCACGAAACTGCGCAGTATGGCCAAGCCACGCCGGACCTTGTTGCCTGCCCCGGCAACCCGATCCAGGTCGTACAAGAGGCTGCGCAGATAAGGCGCCAGTAGCGGCCCCAATCGCTTGTCCTCATGCGCTTCAACGGCAATCGTCAAGTAGCCTTGGGACCTGGCGTTGCGTTCGATCTCATTGAGCAGAACGGTTTTGCCTACGCCGCGCAAGCCAGTCAACAAAAGGTTTTTCTCGGGTCGACCGGCCTTGACACGCCCCAGCAACACACGCGCTTGTTCCAACACCGGGTGTCGCCCCACAAGCTCGGGCGGGGGCGAACCTGCACCGGGGGAAAACGGGTTGTCGATGGGGTTCATGGGTGAATTCTATCTATTTATATCTATTTATATCTATATATACATAAAATATGATAGAAATAGCTAGAACTCAACGTATGCGGCGCTGGCCGTATTACTTTGGCCTTGACCCGAGTGTCCCTGGGCTAACCGTAGCGCCAAGTGCCAATCTCGCTCCGTGCAAATGAAAGGGGTTCGAGCGTCACCATGAAAGAATTCAAGGCCCCACCCACGTCGAGACTTTGGAATCAAAACCGATCTTCAATCCAGCGCCAGCATCACCAAGGTCCCCCCCAGCAGCCCGACCACCCCCGCCGGCAGACCCCAGCGCTCCCAGCGCGAGACCGCATCACCGGCGACCACCTCGACCGGAACCGGTGTGTCCTCCAGGACGCGGTTGGTGACCGAATCTTCGAGCATGCGGGTGAAGGAATTCTTGCGCGCGGTCCCCATCACGATGTGGTGCACGCCCAGACGCGAGGCGGCGCGGCAGATCTCTGCCGCACGGTCGCCCGCGACCCAATGCGTCTGGTGCGGCACCTCTGCGCGCACCAGTTCGGCACGCGCTGCGGCCATGGCAGCTTCGGCGCGTTCTTTGTGCCAGCCATCACGGTCGCGCCGCTTGACAAAGCGGCTGACATGGCGCGACAAGGTGGGCTGAACATTGAGCAAATGCAGCTCCAGTTCGTGGTGGCGACGGTATTCGTCGACCGCAGCGTGAACGGCCCGCAACGCGTTGCGGGACCCGTCGACGGGAATCAGGACTTTCAGCATGGTCAGGTCTCCTTGCAGTGGTGTGAATCTGGGGTGTGTGGATGCAGAACTCGCCCCCGAGGGGCGCCGCGCGGCAAACGCCTCCAGCCGGGCATGGATGCGAGATTCAAGTTGCCGGTGGTTTTTAGCAAACGCGACCCACAACAGCGCGGGGACCGCGAGAAAAGCGAACGCGCCGGCTTGCGGAGTCGCGTAGAGCACGGGTGTGAGCAAAGGTTCCGCCAGCACCATCTTGACGGCCGTCCACACCAGCACGCCTGCGCCCAGGTACACCACCTCCGGGTGGCGCTCGACCACCTTGAGCACGATGGTGCTTCCCCACATCACGATCGGCACGCTGATCAACAGGCCCGTGACGACCAGCAAGTAACTGCCGTGGGCCGCGCCGGCCACCGCCAGGACGTTGTCCAGGCCCATCACCGCGTCGGCGATGACGATGGTGCGCATCGCGCCCCAGAAGCTGGTGGCCGCAGGGCCATGCTTCGCCCCTTCCCCGTCGGTGTCCGGTCGCAACAACCGGTAGGCAATCCACAACAGCAACAGGCCACCGGCAAGGAGCAGCCCGGGCACCTTAAGCAGCCAGACCACGACGACCGTCATCAGGCTGCGCACGCCGATCGCACCCACCGCGCCCCACACAATCGCACGCCTTTGCAGGTGCACGGGCAAGGACCGCGCGGCCAGCGCAATCACGATCGCGTTGTCCCCGGCCAGCACGATGTCGATCACGACGATGGCCAGAAGTGCGGACAAAAAGTGGCTGGAGTCCATGGTGCGCTCTCGCAGGTCGATCTGGGATTCCACAGTGGCAGGAAAACCGGCTCCCAGGTTCCACAGTAATTTGATACGCATTGCAAATCGTGATGCGGCGCGCCAGCAGATATCCTCTTGATCTTTGGGGAATGGCGTGTTGCGAGAAGAGTGCGCCCCACCGGGTGCGGGTAGCCCCCGATTCGGTCGCCGAATTCTGGCTCGACAATGGCTCACACAAAACACGCTGAACCTCTCTCTGACTCACACGCAACCCACAAGGAGCCCCATGACCAGCAAACCCTTCGACATCGTCGTCCACGGCGCCACCGGTTTCACCGGGCGGCTGGTCATTGAATACCTGCTGCAGCGTTACCCCGCCGGCAGCGGCGTGCACTGGGCCATGGGCGGGCGCAGCGCGGCCAAGCTGGCGGCCGTGCGGGATGAAGTCGGCGCACCTGCCGCTACACCTCTGGTGGTGACCGACAGCGCCGATGCCGCCAGCCTGCAGTCGCTGATGGCGCACACCCGGCTGGTGTTGACCACGGTCGGGCCTTACCAGCTGTACGGCAATGAACTCGTGGCGGCCTGTGCCGCATCGGGCGTGGATTACGTGGACCTGTGTGGCGAGCCGGCCTGGATGCGCAAGATGATCGACGCGCACGAGGCGCAGGCCAAAACCAGCGGCGCGCGCATCGTGTTTTCCTGCGGCTTCGACTCGATTCCGTTCGACCTCGGCATGCTGATGCTGCAAGACACGATGAAGGCGCAGTTCGGCACCACAGCCAACCGCGTGCGGGGCCGGGTGCGCAAGATGAAGGGCACCTTCTCCGGCGGCACCGCGGCCAGCCTCAAGGCCACCATGGCGGCGGCCATGCAAGACCCCGGCGTGCTGGACTTGCTGCGCAACCCGTTCTCGCTCACCCCCGGTTTCGAAGGACCGCGACAGCCATCCGGCAACAAGCCGATGCTCGAGGAGGCGCTGGGTCAGTGGGTGGCACCGTTCGTCATGGCAGCCATCAACACGCGCAACGTGCACCGCTCCAACTTCCTGCTGCAACACGCCTGGGGCGCCGACCTGGTGTACGACGAAATGATGGTCACGGGCGCCGGTGAGAAAGGTCAAGCCATCGCCAACGCCGTGGCGGCCGACAAGTCGCTCGGCGCCGAAGGAGGCCCCCAGCCCGGCGAAGGCCCGTCGCGCGCGGACCGCGAAGCCGGCTTCTATGACGTCTTGTTCCTGGGCCAGGATGCGGCTGGTCACACGCTGCGCGTGGGTGTGACAGGCGACCGTGATCCGGGTTACGGCTCCACCTCCAAGATGATTTCCGAGGCGGCGGTGTGCCTGCTGCAGGACGCCACGGCCACGCCCGGCGGTATCTGGACACCTGCTTCCGCGATGGGCACGCCCCTGATCGGGCGACTGCAAAAAAACGCAGGGATGTCCTTCGCGGTGGAATCCACACCGGAGGCCTGACCATGTACCCCGGCAAATACGCGCAACTGCATGCCGAGCGGCCGGCCTTCATCATGGCCAGCACCGGCGAGTCCATGACCCACGGTGAGCTCGAGCGGCGCAGCAACCGGCTGGCCCACCTGCTGCGCGCCCAGGGCCTGCAACGGCTCGGCCACTATGCGGTGTTCATGGAGAACAACCGGCACTTCCTCGAAGCCTGCATGGCGGGTGAACGCAGCGGGCTGTATTACACCTGCGTCAACTCCTACCTCACGGCCGACGAACTGGCCTACATCGTCAACAACAGCGAATCGCGCGTGCTGATCACCTCGCAGTCGCGCCTGGCCGTGGCCAAGCAGGCCTTGGCACAGTGCCCGGGTGTCTCGCTGTGCCTGGTGGTCGGGGGTGGTGCGGACGCCACTGGCGTTGTCGGCACCGCTGCCATGGTTGACTTCGATGCCGCGGTCGCCCCTTTTCCGGCCGACCCGATCACCGACCAATGGCTGGGCGGGGCCATGCTGTATTCATCCGGCACCACCGGCCGGCCGAAAGGTGTATTGCGTCCGCTGCCCGAGAACCCGCCCAGCCAGCCGCTGCCCCTGTTCGAGTTCCTGAACAAGCTGTGGCAAGGCAGGGAAGGCATGGTCTACCTGTCGCCCGCACCGCTATACCACTCGGCGCCACTGTCCAACGTGGGCATCGTGATGCGCAACGGCGGCACGGTGGTGATCGTGGAGCACTTCGACCCGCTGGAATATCTGGCGCTGGTGGAGCGTTACCGCATCACACACACGCAACTCGTGCCCACCATGTTCAGCCGCATGCTCAAGCTGCCGCAGCAGGACCGCACGCGCCATGACCTCTCATCGCTGAAGATCGCGATCCATGCTGCGGCGCCGTGCCCGGTCCAGGTCAAGGAACAGATGATCGCGTGGTGGGGCCCGATCATCCACGAGTATTACGGCGCCACGGAAGGCCTGGGCTTCACGGCCTGCGACAGTGCCGAATGGCTGGCGCACCGCGGCTCGGTCGGGCGCGTGATGCTGGGCGACCTGCACATTCTGGACGACAACGGCCAGCCGGCAGCCAAGGGAACTCCGGGCGAGATCTGGTTCAAGACGGCATCACCGTTCGTCTATTTCAACGACCCCGAGCGCACGGCGCTCACCCGCTCGGCCGATGGCAGCATGACGACCGTGGGCGACATGGGGTATCTGGACGACGATGGTTTCCTGTACCTGACCGACCGCTCCAGCTTCATGATCATCTCGGGTGGCGTGAACATCTACCCGCAGGAGTGCGAGAACCTGCTGGTCACCCACCCCAAGGTGGCCGACGCCGCCGTGTTCGGCGTGCCCAACGAGGATTTCGGCGAAGAGGTCAAGGCGGTGGTGCAACTGGTGGATGGAGTGACTGCCAGCCCCGAACTGGCGCAGGAATTGATGGCCTTTTGCGCCGAACACCTGGCACGTCACAAGATCCCGCGCTCGGTCGATTTCATGGAGCAGCTACCGCGCCTGCCAACCGGCAAGCTCTACAAACGCACGCTGCGCGACCCGTACTGGGCAGGGCACAAGAGCCGGATTGTGTGAGACCGATGGTGGGCAGTCAAAGCCCTGCCCAAGGCATGACATCGACACCTTCGCGTGTGAACCGTTCGTCGCCACCGTAGACCAATCCCGGGTAGATGGTCGTGAACGTACCACGCTCGACGGCATATTTTTGCCATTTGCGCAAATTGCCAAGCGCGTCCGATGCCACCGTGGGGCCTGACTTGATCTCGACTGCCGCAATCTCGTTGCCGCGTTCCACGATCAGGTCCACTTCCGTTCCGATGTTGTCGCGCCAGAAGTACAGCGGATCGCGCAGGCCGACGTTGCAACGGTTTTTGAGAAACTCGTTGACCACCATGGTCTCGAACAAGGCGCCGCGCAGGGGATGGGTGTGCACCTGGCTTTCGTCCTGTATACCGATCAATGCTGCCGCCAGACCGACATCAGTCATGTAGACCTTGGGCATCTTGACCAGGCGCTTGCCAAAGTTGGCGAAGTGCGGGCGTACGAAATGGATGAGGTAACACGCCTCAAGAATGGACAACCAATGTTTGATGGTCTTGTCCGCCACACCGACATCGTTTGCCAGCGACTGCATGTTGAGCAGCTGGCCGGTACGCGCTGCAGTCAAGCGCAGGAAACGCTGAAAGGCGCCGAGATCCTGGATGGCGGCCAGTTGACGCACGTCCCGCTCG
This sequence comes from Rhodoferax sp., assembly GCA_043776215.1. GTDB lineage: Bacteria > Pseudomonadota > Gammaproteobacteria > Burkholderiales > Burkholderiaceae_C > CAISIP01. The sequence continues at coordinate 9,352 of JAYVRP010000931.1, forward strand.
GCGTAGGTCAGCAGATACCCCTGCAACCACTCATGCGGCTCCAGCGAGCGGGAGTAGATGGCAGGGAAGAAACCTTTGACCAGGTGGCTGCCGTAATCCTTGCCGAGCAACCCCGCCTGCCGAAGCTCGGCGACAGACAAGGGCAACAACTCGACCAACGCGGTGCGCCCTGCAAGGCTCTGCGTGACACCCGACAAAAGCGACAGGTTCTGCGAGCCGGTCAGCACGAACTGGCCCATCTGGCACGATGCGTCCACCACACCTTGCATTTCGGAAAATACCTCTGGCGCATTCTGCGCCTCGTCGATCACCGCACCCTGGGGAAACTGGCGCAGGAACTCAGCCGGACGGCTGCGCGCGAACTCGCGTGGTGACGGGGCTTCCAGCGAGACGTAGGGCTTGTCGGGAAGCAACTCACGCACCAGCGTGGTTTTTCCCGACTGGCGCGGCCCCGTTACCGTGACGACCGGAAACCCCTGCAACAGCCGCAGAATTCTGGGTGCAGCGTGGCGGGGAATCATTTTTTACAACTTCGTAGTGTCACTTCGGTATTGTAAACATTAAATGGTGACTATGGAGGTTCTCGGAATTCGCGACACCCACCAAACCGTTCGCCCTGAGCCTGTCGAAGGGCTGCAGGCTTCGAGAGGCTCAGCCCGAACGGTGTAATGAATTGCGAAAGGATCAATAGGCGAGCCAACTTTCATGATGCCCATTCTTCACCCCGCATCATGAAAGTAATTTCACGTTAACAATTGCGGCTGTCACCAGCGCGATGGACAAGCTTTTCGTCCTGGTGTCTGATGCAGTTCTTGCGCCGAGCAGCCATTGCTCACACACCAGCGACACGCCCATGACCCACACCGACGCCATCGAAACCACCCACCACCGCATCTGCCCACTGTGTGAAGCCTGCTGCGGGCTCGAAATCAAGGTACGTGACCAGAAGGTCACCAGCATCCGCGGCCATGAGGCGGACGTGTTCAGTGCCGGCTACATCTGCGCCAAAGGCGTGGCCCTGAAAGACCTGCACGAAGACCCGGACCGCCTGCGCCAACCGCTGGTCAAACGCAACGGCGTCTTCGAAGAAGTGACCTGGGAGGAAGCCTGGGCCGAGATAGAAAAACGCCTGTCACCGGTCCTTCAATCCCACGGCCGCAATGCCGTGGGCCTGGTGCTGGGCAACCCTTGCGCCCACAAGATCAGCCTGCTGGCCTACTTGCCTCGCCTGGTCAAGGCGCTAGGCACACGCAACGTCTACACGGCCGCCACGCTGGACCAGATGCCGCGCCATCTCTCCAGTGGCCTGCTGTTCGGCCACTGGATGAGTGTTCCGGTGCCCGACATCACGCGCTGCGACTACCTGCTGGTGCTGGGCGCCAACCCGGTCACGAGCAACGGCAGCATGTGGACCGTTCCCGACTTCCGCGGCAAAGCCCGTGCGATGCAGGCGCGCGGCGGCAAACTGGTGGTGATCGACCCGCGCCGCACCGAGACGGCAGCGATGGCCGATGCGCACCATTTCATTCGCCCCGGCGCCGACGTGTTCCTGCTGCTGGGCATGGTGCACACGCTGTTCGACGAACAACTGCTGCGGCTCGGGCGCATGGCCGAACATGCCAACGGCGTGGACGCCATTGCCAGCGCGGTCGCTGCGTTCAGCGCGCAAGCGGTGTCCGAGCGCTGCGGCATTCCTGCGGCCACCATCCGTGACCTGGCGCGCACATTGGCCAGCACGCCCTGCGCCAGCGTGTATGCGCGCATCGGCACCTGCACGCAGGAGTATGGCAGCCTGAGCACCTGGCTGGTGGACGTACTCAACACACTTACCGGCCATATGGACACACCCGGGGGCGCCATGTTCCCCAAGGCGGCAGCGTTTGCCGCCAATACATCGGGCACACCCGGCGCTGGCCGTGGCGTGGCCACCGCTCGCCACACGAGTCGGGTACGGGGCGCGCCCGAGGTGATGGGCGAATACCCCATCGGCTGCCTGATGGAAGAGATCGAAACCCCCGGCGACGGGCAGATTCGCGCACTCATCACAGTGGCCACCAACCCGGTGTTGTCCACACCCCATGGCGCGCGCCTGGTGCGGGCGCTGGACGGGCTGGAGTTCATGGTCAGCATGGACATCTACCTGAACGAGACCAGCCGCCATGCCGACGTGATCCTGCCTGCACCTTCGCCATTGGAAGACATGCACTACGACATGCCGTTCCCGCAGCTGTCCTGGCGCAACCACGCCCGTTACAGCGAGCCGGTTTTCGTGCCAGCCCCTGGCCAGCCGTTCGAGTGGGAAACACTGCTCCGGCTGGCGGCGATTGCGTCTGGCAAACATACCGGGCAAAGCGCAGCGCAGATCGACGACGAGAACTTCGCCGAGGATGCCCGCAAGGCGTTCGGCGACGGTGCCGCGGCGGTCATGGAAGCCACCCAGGGCCTGCACGGGCCGGACCGTCTGCTCGACCTGGCACTGCGCACCGGCCCCTACGGCGACCAGTTCGGAAAGAAGCCCGACGGACTCAATCTGGCGCGCGTGCGCAGCAGCACGCAAGCTGGCGGCATCGACCTGGGCCCACTCACCGAGCGCATTCCGGAGTTGCTGCGCACGCCCAGCGGCAAGATCGAGTTGGCGCCGGCGTTGATGATGGGGGACCTGCCGCGCGCCAGCGCCGATCTGGCCCGCGCGGCCGCGCCCCTGGTGGTGGTGGGCCGGCGCGACGCACGCTCCAACAACAGCTGGATGCACAACCTGCCGGTACTGGCCAAGGGCCCGATGCGCTGCACGGCGCTGGTCCACCCCGTGGATGCGCAACGGCTGGCGCTCCGTGATGGCGCCATGGCGCGTATCAGCAGCCAGACCTCGCAAGGCCGACGCAGCATCGACATCCAGGTGCAGGTCAGCACCGACATGATGCCGTGCGTGGTCAGTGTGCCGCACGGCTGGGGCCACGATCAACCGGGTACGCGGCTGGCGGTGGCGACCAGCCGCCCAGGCGCCAATCTGAATGCCTTGCTGGATGAGAACCTGCGCGACCCGTTATCGGGCAACGCCGTGCTCAGCGGGGTGGAGGTTCAGATTCACGCGCTGGGCTGACACTGGGGTTTGAGGGAGGGAAAGAGGTGCGAATTCGCCGCGCTCGCCCAGGGCATCCAAGGCCCTGGGCGGCTATTACCGTGAACGGCTAGTGGGTGCGCCCGCGCATCGAAGCCGGGTGCCCCGGCAGTTGCAGCGACTTGCCGGTGTTCACAATCTGGTCGCCATCGACGCGCAAAATCGAAATATCCGAATCCATGAAGTTAC
>JAYVRP010000932.1:0-3624 GCA_043776215.1 Rhodoferax sp.
TTGAATTGCACCGCGACGCCCGGCAGCCCGGCAAGCGTGATCTGGCTGCTGTTCACGCTGGCAACGTCAGCCTCCAGCCGCACATCGTCGCGGAAGGACACTTTGCTGGCCGTGAAGACACCCCCAGCGATGGCGCCCTCCACTTCGAGCCGGGCACCGAGCACCGCATCGGCCGCCACTCCGTTCTGGTACACCGTGCTGGCGTTGGTGACCACGGTCTGCGCACCCAGGACGAAGCCGTTGCCGGTGGTAGCGGTCACGAAGCCTTCAAACTCGGCTTCGGAGATATTGCTGACTTGCGGGCCGTTGGGCGCCACCTTGCTGGCAGTCAAGGTCCCGCATACTGGTGCGCCGGCGCAGGCCGTACCCTTCACCTGGACCACCTTGCCGTTCCAGCTTCCTGCCGGCATATCGGACACGTCCGCCCCAGCATAGCTGACAGTCAGCGTACCGATCACCAAGGTCTGTGCCCCAGCGTTGTGGTTCTTGACGAATCCCTTGACTGCGAACGGTGGCGCGCCGGCGACGGCTTGCTTCTCGATGTAACCGGCACCCACGATGCCGTCCGCCACAACCAAGCCATGCACATGCGCAATGTCGCCGGCGACAGGAACCACATGGTTCTCGAACTGTGTCAGGTTGTCGATCCGGACCAGTTGGCCCATGACCACCATCTGGTTGGCATCAATGACCTGTTCGACGCGGCCCTTGAGCGCCTCGTCGACAGTGACGTCCAGCGCCGTCTTGGCAGTGACCGAGCCGTCCACGAGCACGACCATACCCACGCGCAGCGCACTTTGGGTGACCGTGTTGCCATCCAGTTTGAACACCGCCGTGCTGGTGTTGAATTCAACACCGTTGACCCATACGCTACCAAAGGCCGTGATGCCGCCGTATGAAATGCCCGTGCCGCCGATGCCACCGTCGCCGCCGGCCACCGTGGTGCCTGCACCCGCACCACCGCCACCACTCACCGAGCCACCTGCGCCAGCAACCACGCCCGAGTCGCCGCCGGCCGCCGCTACGGTACCGGCGCCGGCACCGCCCCCACCTCCACAGCCCGCCAATAGGGCGGTGAAGATTGCGAGCAAAACAGTCGTGGCCCATTTGCGAAGGATGTGGATTGTCATGGGGGCTCTCTTGGTGTTATGGGTGGACCATCGGTTCTTCGAAGTAATAAATTCCGACGCCCAGACGCATCGGAGCCGGCGGGCTTGCCTTGGGGTCTGCGCTGATCCCGGGGCTGTCAACGTCTGCCCTGTCCGACAGCCAAAGGTCGAATTTCTCCAGCAGTGCCTGCGCCTGCATGGCGCTGAGTTCCCTGAAGGCTGGCAGCTGGGAGGCGGGAAAGTTCCGGTACATCACCTTGCGCTGGAAACGCGGGTCCGAGGCTCCCAGGCGGATGTTGTGGTCGATGGTGCCGATGAGGTCGGCGACGTCGTTGCCAAGAATGGCCAGCTTTTCGGATTCATCCGCTACCGGGACATAGGCGCGGGCAATGAGTTCCAGGCGCTGGTCGTCGCAACGGCGCACCGCCTGCACGCGCAGCATTTCATCGAGCACCGCGCGCACCGGCATGTCTCCGCTGTAGCGGCGCACCAAGGCCGCAAAGCTGGCCGTACCCTCGCTGGCAGTCAACCTGGCTGGTTGGCCGCCAGTGTCCTGGAAATCGGAATCGCGGAGCCAGCCGGTCAACACCCGGGCGGCGCGGTTGTAACTCTCGTCGCTGGTGACCTTCTCGACGCCGGACTCGGTGCTCAGGATGCGTTGCACATCCTTGCGCGTCAAGCCGGTCAGCACCGATGCGCGAGACACGGTCGACTTCTTGCCCGGAATACCAAAATCGGCAATCGCCACCTCGACGTAGACGCGCTTGACCATTTCCTCGAAGGCCGCAAACGCCACGTGGTTGCGCAGCAGCAGCTTGCACAAGGGCCGCAACAGGCGCAAAACCGCTGCGGTGACCGCGGCCTTGGAGTTGGTTTTGGAGGCCATATTTGGGATATTTTTCCCAAATATAGCATTTACCGGATTCTTCGCGTGATCTTTTGCGTTGTGTGGCGCCTTTGATTGGTATCGGGGAGTGGCGGGTAGAAGGTCAGCCCGCCACGGAGGCTTGCGCCAAACCGGCATCCACGATCAGGTTCTGGCCCGTGATGCCATCGCTGTCATCGCTGGACAGGAACAGGGTGGCACGCGCCACGTGGCTGGAATCGAGCCGGAACTTCAGGCATTGCAGGTCGATGAACTTCTGGTCTTCTTCGGGATTGCGCCAAAGCTGGGTTTGCCGCTCGGTGACGATGGCACCGGGCACCAGGGCGTTGACCCGGATACCTGCCTCCCCTAGTTCGCGGGCCAGCGTGCGGGTCATGCCGGAGATGGCGGCCTTGCTGGTGGTGTAACCGATCAGGTTGGGCCGGCCACGCATCCAGCTGATGGAGCCCATGTTGACGATGCTGCCGCCCAAGCTCGCTCCCCGCAGTTGCCGCGCCACGGTTTGCGTGGCGAAGACCTGGTGGCGCAGGTTGATGGCCAGGCAGTTGTCCCAGTATTCCGGAGTCAGGTCGTCCAGGGCGTGGCGGTCGTCGCGCCCGGCGTTGTTGACCAGCACCCGGATCGGGCCGAACTGCTGCGCCACACGTTCCAGCATGGCCTGCAAAGCCGGGATGTCGCGGACATCGCAGGCTTCGTAGTACGGTGCCGCCATCCCGGCGCCGGTGAGCTCGGCGATCAGGGCATCACCACCGCCCGCTCTGGTTCCGCAGAAAGCGACCCGGCTGCCCTGGGCCGCGAAGGCGCGCACCAGTTCGGCACCGATGCCCGAGGACCCGCCGGAGATGAAAACGGTACGCTCTTGCAGCGAGGCATAGGAGGTGTATGCCATGCTTTACCAGCCTTCAGGCAACACGTCGGCCATGGCCACGACGCTGCGGGTCTCGATGCTGCGGTGCGCGGCGATGCCGGTGGCCACGGAGCGCAGCCCGTCTTCCAGCGTCACTTCGGGGGGCAGGTCGTGGCGGATCGCGTGGGCGAACTTGGCATGCTCGACATAGGAAGCGCCGAAATGGTTCCCCATGTACTTGATGCTGGTGTCCCATATGCGGCGCACCGAGACGCCCTTGCCGCTGCTCGCGCTCTGGCCCCAGACCTTGCGGGTGCCCCAGTCCTCGCGCCGGCCATACCGCAGGGTCATCGAGGGCAGCAGGGACTCCAGCTTGCCGGTGTCGCCCACGACGATGATCTGCTCGTTGTCAACCGAGTTCTCGGCGAACATGCACAGGTCGAGCATGGCGCGCGCGCCGCTTGGGTACTCCACCACCACATAGGCGCTGTCCAGGATGTCGGGTGTGCGGCCACCGTAGGACTCGTCCAGGTGGTTCACGCGCTGGCCACCAGAGGCAAACACCGACACCGGCCGTTCGCCCAACACCAGGTCCATCAGATTGAAGTAATGGCAGCACTTTTCCACCAGCGTGCCGCCGGTGTTGGCCGAGAAGCGGTTCCAGTCGCCCACCTTGGGATAGAACGGCTCGCGGTGCTCGCGGATGGCCACTTGGTGGATGCGGCCAACCGCACCTTCCTGCGCCATGCGCAGCATCTCGGCCACAGGGGGCATGTAGCGGT
>JAYVRP010000933.1:0-3624 GCA_043776215.1 Rhodoferax sp.
CATATGCACCCGGACCATGTCGGAATGGCCGGTTGGCTGACACGCAAGTTCGACTGCCGCCTCTGGATGACACGGCTGGAGTACCTGATGTGTCGCGTGCTGGTGGCGGATACCGGTCGCGAGGCACCGCCGGATGGGGTGGGCTTTTACCGTCGAGCGGGATGGAATGAAGAGGCGATTGAAAACTATCGGGCCCGGTTTGGAGGCTTTGGAAAATACACGCATGCCTTGCCCGACAGCTTTCGTCGAATCAATGACCAGGAATCGCTGCAAATCGGCGACCACACCTGGCGCGTCGTGGTGGGCAATGGCCACTCGCCCGAACATGCCTGTTTTTACAGTGTGGCACTGAAGCTGCTCATTTCCGGTGACCAGGTTTTGCCGCGAATATCGTCCAACGTGTCGGTGTTTCCGACCGAGCCCGACGCCGACCCGTTGGGAGATTGGCTGGCCTCGCTCGACAAGATCCGTCGTGAAGTGCCCGATGATGTGCTGGTTCTGCCTTCGCACAACGAACCTTTTCGAGGGTTACATGCTCGCCTGGACTACCTGTCGCGCAGTCAGCACCAGGCACTGGATCGGCTTCGCCGTGTATTGGCGCAACCCAAGCGTGTAGTGGATGTGTTTGGCGAACTGTTTGCGCGCCCGATTGGTGCGGAACCCAACCTCTTGGGCATGGCGACCGGCGAGAGCGTGGCGCATTTGAATTACCTGCTTCGGCGCGACGAAGCCACCTGTGATGTGGATAACGATGGGGTTGCCTGGTATCGTGCAGCTTGACCATGCGGGGTCGGATCAGCGCCATCGGGCCTCAGTAGAGCAGACGTTGACGCTGGTTGACAGAGCATTCGATATGGACCACAACATACTGCAACAGTGGATCGACAAGACCGAGATGCGCGAAGACCAGGTGACCCTGGTGCCGATGCAGGCGCTCGCCGTCACACTGGACCAGACAGATCCGCCGCCAATGAATGGTGACCCGGTGCCACCCTGTTGGCAATGGTTGTACTTTCTGCCATTGCAAGCAATGGCGGGTGTCGGCCCGGATGGGCACCCCCAACGCGGCGGATTTCTTCCGCCTGTGCCCCTTCCACGGCGGATGTGGGCAGGAAGTCGCATGGCCTTTCACCACGCGCTGCGGGTTGGCAACGCCATTTGCCGAACCAGCCGCATCACCAGTGTGGTGAGCAAGCAGGGCCGCAGCGGCGAACTGGTCTTCGTCCAGGTGCGCCATGAGATAACCGACGCATTGGGCATCGCCATCACGGAGGACCAGGACATCGTGTATCGCGGCATGCCACAACCCGGCGATGCGCCGAAGCCGCGTGCCGCACGCACCGACGAGCAGTTCAGCCGGCGCGTCGTAGCCGACTCCGTGCTGCTCTTTCGCTACTCTGCGCTCACCTTCAACAGTCACCGGATCCACTATGACCGGCCGTACGCCATGAACGAGGAGGGTTACCCTGGGCTGGTGGTGCATGGCCCGCTGATTGCGACACTGTTGCTCGACCAACTGCATCGCCGCCATCCAGGGCGTGTGGTGAACACCTTTGAGTTCAAGGCGGTCAGCCCGTTGTTCGATACTGCGGCGTTCGAGGTGTGCGGGCGGATCGATGGCGATGTGGCAAGCCTGTGGGCTCGGGGGCCGGACAGGCAATTGGCCATGGAGGCATCGGCCGGCCTCTCGACGGTACCTTCCTCACCAAATCGTTGAGAACAACAGGCACAGCATGGGCACCCAAGACCACACCCACCAGGAAATCCGCGACGCGGTACGCGCACTGTGCGCGCAATACCCCGACGCCTATTTCCGCAGGATCGACGAGCAGCGGGGTTACCCGGAAGAGTTTGTCAATGCGCTGACCAAGGCTGGCTGGCTGGCGGCCCTGATCCCGCAGGAATTCGGCGGCCCGGGCCTGTCGATGGCCGAAGCCTCGGTCATCATGGAGGAGATCAACCGCTCTGGCGGCAACTCCGGCGCCTGCCACGGGCAGATGTATGTGATGAACACCATTGTGTTCAGCGGTACAAAGGCGCAGAAGGAGTACTACCTGCCCCGGATTGCCGCTGGCGAACTGCGTGTGCAGTCGATGGGCGTGACCGAGCCCACGACGGGCAGCGACACCACCAAACTCAAGACCACGGCCGTCAAGCGGCACGGTCGCTGGGTCATCAACGGGCAGAAGGTGTGGATCTCGCGCGTGCAGCACAGCGACCTGCTGATCCTGCTTGCGCGCACCACGCCCCTGGCCGAGGTGCAGAAAAAGAGTGACGGCCTGAGCTGCTTCATCATCGACTTGCACACGGCCCTCGGCAACGGCCTTACCCTGCGGCCCATACTCAACATGGTCAACCACGAGACCAACGAGCTGTTCTTTGACAACCTGGAACTGCCCGAGGACGCGCTTGTGGGCGAAGAAGGCAAGGGCCTGCGCGTGATCTTCGAGGGGCTGAACGCCGAGCGCACCTTGATCGCGGCCGAATGCATCGGCGACGGCTATTGGTTTCTCGACCGCGCCACCAAATACGCCAGGGAGCGCCAGGTCTTCGGGCGCCCGATCGGTCAGAACCAGGGCATCCAGTTCCCGCTGGCCGAGGCCTACATCGAATTGGAGGCGGCCAATCTGATGCGCTGGCATGCCTGCGCGAAGATCGACGCCCGGCAGAGCGCCGGTGCCGAGGCCAACATGGCGAAGTACCTGGCGGCCAAGGCCAGCTGGGAGGCGGCCAACACGTGCCTGCAGACGCATGGCGGCTTCGGTTTTGCGTGTGAATACGACATCGAGCGCAAGTTCCGCGAGACGCGGCTGTACCAGGTGGCGCCGATTTCCACCAACATGATCCTGTCGTTCGTGGCCGAGCACCAGCTCGGGCTGCCGCGTTCGTTCTGACGGTGCCCGCATGCGGCCCCTGGACGGAATCACGGTGGTCACGCTGGAGCACGCCATTGCTGCACCGTTCTGCATGCGCCAGCTGGCCGACGACGGCGCGCGTGTCGTCAAGATCGAGCGTCCGGGTAGCGGTGACTTTGGGCTTGCAGAACGAACGCGAATGGGTAGCATTTTGCGACCAGGTGATCGAGCGGCTGGACAGGGCGCAGATCGCCAATGCCCGCGTCAACGACATGCAGGCTGTGTGGCAGCACCCGCAACTCCTCGCGCGCGAGCGCTGGGTATCAGTGCAGACTCCGGCAGGCCCGGTGCAGGCCCTTTTGCCTCCTGGCGCTGGCGTGGACGTCACCGACCCCGTCCGAATGGACCCGGTACCGGCATTGGGCCGGCACACCAATGCCATCCTGGCGGAGCTGGGATGGAGCGATGCCGACATGGAGCGATTTCGCCATGACGGTGCGATCTGATCGGCTCCGGCCATCCATGACCGGCTCCTGCTCCGGGCGTGTCGCAGGCGCATGCGCTACGCTGTGGGCCGTGGCGCTACCATCGTTCCCATGTACCCCTTCCTGACTGGCTTGCGCGTTGTCGAATGCGCCTCCTTCATCGCGGCACCGTCCTGTGCGCTGCACATGCAGCAGCTTGGCGCCGAAGTGATCCGAATCGATCCCATCGGCGGCGGGCCGGACTTCCGCCGCTGGCCGTTGTCGCCCGGCGGGCACAGCTTCTA
>JAYVRP010000934.1:0-3623 GCA_043776215.1 Rhodoferax sp.
GGGTACATCAGGTAGGACGCCAGCTGGCGGTCGTCCAGCGGCTGTTCGCATTCGCGCTCGGCTTGCGTGCGCGCCGCGCCCAGATCCACGGGCGGCAGGCGGTCGCCAGGGCGATACGCTGCGGGTGGCTGCTCGTTGTCGGCGAGCTTCAGCACCTTGCGCGACAGGCCGGGAGGGAAACCGTCCGGCGGGAAACCCAGCTCGCCCCTGAAAAGCGATACGACCGACTCGGGAAACGCCACTTCGCGCGCCGGGTCGAGTACGTCCTGTGGTGATAGGTCGCTGGCGACCATCATCAAGGCCATGTCGCCGACCACCTTGGAGGTGGGGGTAACCTTGACGATGTCGCCAAACAGCCGGTTCACGTCGGCGTAGGTCTGCGACACCTCGGTCCAGCGGTGCGCCAGGCCCATGGCGCGCGCCTGTTCGCGCAGGTTGGTGTACTGGCCTCCGGGCATCTCGTGGCGGTAGACATCCGCGGTACCCGAGCGGATGTCGGACTCGAACGGCGCATAGAAGCGGCGCACGCCTTCCCAGTACATCGATGTGGCATGCAGCGCGTCCTGCGACAGGCCAGGGTCGCGCGGGGTGCCCTCCAGCGCCGCGGCGATGGCCGACAGGTTGGGTTGCGAGGTGAGGCCACTCATGGCGTCCAGCGCACCGTCCACCGCGTCACAACCGGCGTCCACCGCCGCCAGCACGGAGGCGGCCGACGCGCCGCTGGTGTCGTGGGTATGGAAATGCACGGGCAGGCCGGTTTCTTCCTTCAATGCTTTCACCAGCGCCGCCACGGCACGCGGGCGGCAGATGCCGGCCATGTCCTTGATGGCTAGCAGATGCACACCGGCCTGCTGCAGTTCGCGGGCAATGCCGGTGTAGTAATTGAGGCTGTACTTGTCGCGCTGTTTGTCGAACAGGTCGCCGGAATAACAGATCGCACCCTCGCACAGGCTGCCGGTGTCGACCACGGCGTCAATCGCCACGCGCATGTTCTGCACCCAGTTGAGGGCATCGAACACGCGGAACAGGTCGATACCGCTGCTGGCCGCCTGGGTTACGAAGTGCCGCACTACGTTGTCGGCATAGTTGGTGTACCCCACGCCGTTGGAGCCGCGCAGCAGCATCTGGAACAGGATGTTCGGGACGCGGCTGCGCAGCTGGTCGAGCCGCTGCCACGGGTCTTCCTTGAGAAACCGCAGCGCCACATCGAAGGTGGCACCACCCCAGCATTCGAGCGAGAACAGTTGCGCCAGGTCCGAGGCATAAAACGGCGCGATCGGCAACATGTCGGCCGTGCGCATGCGGGTGGCCAGCAGAGACTGGTGGGCGTCGCGCATGGTCGTGTCGGTGACCAGCACACGCTCCTGCGCCAGCATCCATTGCGCGAAGCCGGCCGGCCCGAGCGACCGTAGGCGCTGGCGTGTGCCGTCGGGCACTGTCGCCTGGGTCCGGGGCTTGGGCCGCACCGGTGTGGGCAAGGGGAGGGCGGGCAACGTGCGGCCTTTCACCTCAGGGTTGCCGTTGACCGCCACCTCGGCCAGAAAACGAAGCAATTTGCTGGCCCGGTCACGCCGCGCGGCAAAGGCCAGCAACTCGGGCGTGTTCTCGATGAATCGCGTGGTGATCTCGCCCGGCGCAAAGGCCGGGTGGTTGATGAGGTTTTCCAAAAACTGCAGGTTCGTGGCCACGCCACGGATGCGGAACTCGCGCAGCGCCCGGTCCATGCGCTGGATGGTTTCGCGCGCCGTGGGCGCCCAGGCGGTGACCTTCACCAGCAGCGAGTCGTAGTAGGGCGTGATCACCGCGCCGCCATAGGCCGTGCCGGCATCCAGGCGGATACCGAAACCAGCCGCGCTGCGGTAGGCGGCCAGGCGCCCGTAGTCCGGCAGGAAGCCGTTTTCCGGGTCTTCGGTCGTCACGCGGCATTGCAGGGCGTGGCCGTTGAGCGGAATCTGTGCCTGCGCCGGCACACCGGTCGGGTGGCGGCCGTCGGTGCTGGTGCCATCTGCGCCTTCGGTGACACCAATGAAGCCACCCTCGGTGATGCGGATCTGCGCCTTCACGATGTCCACCCCGGTCACCATCTCGGTCACCGTGTGTTCGACCTGGATGCGCGGGTTGACTTCGATGAAGTAACACTTGCCGTCGTCGGCGTCCATCAGGAACTCGACTGTGCCGGCGTGGGTGTAGTGCACCGATCGCATCAGCTTCAGCGCGCTGTCGCACAGGTTGGCGCGGCCCTGCGTGGTGAGGTAGGGGGCTGGGGCGCGCTCCACGACTTTCTGGTTGCGCCGCTGTACCGTGCAATCGCGCTCGTGCAGGTGCACCACGTTGCCGTGCTGGTCACCCAGAATCTGCACCTCGACGTGCCGCGCACGCCGGATCAGCTTCTCGAAATACACCTCGTCGTTGCCGAAGGCGGCCAGCGCCTCGCGACGCGAGGCTTCCAGCGCGCCGGATAGCTCGGCGTCGTTCTCGATCACGCGCATGCCACGCCCGCCACCGCCCCAACTGGCCTTGAGCATCACCGGGTAACCAATGCCGGCAGCGAGCCGGGCACATTCGGCCACGTCCAGCGGCAACGGCGGGGTGGCCGGCATCACCGCCACGCCGGCCGCCACGGCCGCGTGGCGCGCTGCCACCTTGTTGCCCAGTGTGCGCATCACGGCCGGGGTGGGGCCGATCCAGCGGATACCGGCGGCGAGTACCGCGTCGGCAAAATCGGGGTTCTCGGACAGGAACCCATAACCGGGGTGGATTGCGTCCACGCCGGCCTGATTTGCAATGCGAAGAATGTCCTCACCATCGAGGTAGGCCGCCAGGGGCTTCTTGCCCTCGCCCACCAGATAACTCTCGTCTGCCTTGAAGCGGTGCAGGGCCTGGCGGTCCTGCTGGGAATAGATGGCCACCGTGCGGATGCGCATCTCGGAGGCGGCCCGCATGACCCGGATGGCGATCTCGGAGCGGTTGGCGATCAGGATCGAGCGGATGGGATCAGTGGGCATGGCGGGTAGTTCCAGGGCAAGGGCTTGAAGTCAGCATCATGCACGAGCAATGTTCGTGCCGCCCCTTGACTTGACTTGACTTGACTTGCCGCGCCTTCCCTGGCGGGCGCCCACCCTGGAAAGCCGGTCAGACCTTCTTTGCGGCTTTGGGTTTGGTCTTGGCCTTCGATTTCGATTTGGCTTTCGATTTGCCCTTGGCCTTGGTCGCGGTCTTGGCACCTGGCTTGTGCGCCGCTTGTCCCATTTTTGCCTTCTGGACCGCCGGGGCGACTTTCACGGGCTTCTTGGCTGCCGGGGCCGCAGCCGCCGGAGGACTTTCCTGCTTGGGAACGGCGGGTGCCATCTGGGTTGCCGGCGGGACCTGGGCCACTGCAGCAGCCGAATAAATGACGCCGGCCAGCAGCGCGGTGAGAATCTTGTTCATGGGGTTTCCTGGGTTTATGCAGACCGACACTGTATCGGACATGCATGTACAACGGCCGGCGTGGCGACGCGTTGACAGGCTGGTACGCTACTCCGACATACCGGAGCCACTGTCTGCCACCGTGCCAAGGCTGAGGCGGGATACCGGCGCCCTGCAGCGCAGCAAAACGCCGTTGCTGTCGAAGCCACCAGGCA
>JAYVRP010000935.1:0-12596 GCA_043776215.1 Rhodoferax sp.
GCAGGACCCGACGCTGCAGTTCGACTTTGTCTGCCGTGCCGGCATCTGCGGCAGTTGCGCCATGGTGATCGACGGCCGGCCGGCCCTGGCGTGCCGCACATTGACCAAGAACCTCGGCGCCGAGTCCACACTGGCGCCGCTGCCGTTTTTCGAGCTGATCGGCGACCTGTCGGTGAATACCGGCACATGGATGCGTGGCATGAGCGAGCGCCTCGAAGGCTGGCTGCACATGGTCGATCCGCGGCCCGACATCACGCGTATCGAGCAGCCGATGGAGCCCGAACTGGCCGACCGCATCTACGAGCTCGACCGCTGCATTGAATGCGGCTGTTGCGTGGCGGCCTGCGGCACGGCGCGTATGCGCGAGGACTTTGTCGGTGCCGTGGGGCTCAACCGCGTGGCGCGATTCAGGCTCGACCCGCGTGACGTGCGCACCGATGCCGACTACTACGATGTGATCGGCGACGACGACGGTGTCTTCGGCTGCATGTCCTTGCTGGCCTGTCACGACGTGTGCCCGAAAGACTTGCCGCTGTCGACCCAGATTGCCTTTTTGCGCCGCAAGATGGTGCGCGAGGGCCTGAAATGAGGGCTTCATGACCAGTTACCTCACCTTCGGCCTGTGGCTGGCGGCGATTCTCGGGTTCGTCGGCATCACGCTGCTGATGAACCGCTACCTCGGCCCCCAGCCGGCTCCCACCGGTGTCAAGCTCGAGCCCTTCGAATGTGGTGCCACGCCGGTGGACACCCTGAACGTGAAGGCGGTGCCGATCAAGTACTACGCGGTTGCCATTGTCTTCATCCTGTTCGACCTGGAGACCGTGTTCCTGTTCATCTGGGCCCTCGGCTCACAACCGCTGACCGGGTTCCTGCTGGTGACCTTCGGATTCTTCATGTTCCTGCTTGTGCTGATGCTCGCCTATGTGTGGAAGAGTCGGCTGATTGACGCTGTCACGGAGTAAGCCACCATGACCGGCACCATCATCCCGATTCAGAGCGCCACACCCAAGGTGCCCACCTTCGACTATTTCACGACCAAGAAGGACGAGCTGGTCGGGTGGGCGCGCAAGTTCTCGCTGTTTCCCTATCCGTTCGTCACCGCGTGCTGCGGCATGGAGTTCATGTCGGTCAGCTCGACGCTGTACGACACCGACCGTTTTGGCGCCGCGTTGCCGCGCTTCACACCGCGCCAGGCCGACCTGCTGATGGTGGTGGGCACCGTCACGCACAAGCAGGCGCCGGCGCTGCTGCGGGTTTACGAGCAGATGTGTGAACCCAAGTGGGTCATGGCTTTTGGCGTTTGCGCCACCAGCGGCGGCTTCTACAACAACTACGCCGTGTTGCAGGGTATCGACAAGATCATTCCGGTGGACATCTACGTGCCAGGTTGCCCGCCGCGCCCGGAGACCGTGATCGACGCCATCATGCAACTGCAGGAACGCATCGGAAACGACCACCACAAGATCCTCAAGGGGGATTTCTGACCATGCCTGCGACGACCTTGCCCGAACGCATCCGCACGGCCTTGCTGCCCGATGCCCCGGCGCTGGTGGTGTCCAACGGCATGGCCGTGTTGCCGCTGGAGCCCCGGCAGTGGCTGGGCGCCGCGCGCACCCTGCGCGACGACTTCGCCTTCGACATGTTGCTCGACGTGACGGCCGTGGACTGGCCCGGCGAACCGTTGCGCTTCGAAGTGGTGGCCCACCTGTATTCGACCCGCGACCTGGTGCGACTGCGGCTCAAGACGCGGGTCTCCGAAGCCGCACCCGTGATCGACAGCCTGCTGCCCCTGTATGGCGCAGCGGCGTACATGGAGCGCGAATGCCACGACATGTTCGGTATCGTGTTCCGGGGCAACGGCGACTTGCGGCCCATCCTGCTCTACGAAGGTTTCGTCGGCCACCCGCTGCGCAAGGACTATCCCAAACTCAAGGAACAGCCGCTGGTGCCGTACCGGGACACGCCGGGGGCGAGCACTGCGCCCACCGGCCAGGCCGCGCGGGTGGGCATTGCGCAGACCATTGCCAACCCGGTGCGCAGTTCCATCCAGCCCTCACCTGACGACGACGGCCTTGTCATCGTGAACATCGGCCCGTCCCACCCGGCCACCCACGGCACGGTGCAGATCATCACTGAACTCGATGGCGAACGCGTCACCCGCGCCGATGTGCATTGCGGCTACCTGCACCGCGGTTTCGAGAAAGAATGCGAGTCCCACACCTGGCACAACCTGATCCCTTATGTGGACCGGCTCAACTACTGCTCGGGGTTGATCAACGACTTTGCCTACTGCCAGGTGGTCGAACAGATGATGGGCATCGAGCTCACGCCGCGCGGCCGCATCCTGCGCACCCTGCTGAGCGAATACTCGCGCATCGCCGACCACATCACCTGCGTCGCCGCGGGCCTGATGGAGCTGGGCGCCATGACCGCGTTCCTGTACCTGATGACGCTGCGCGACTACATCTACGAACACCTGGCCGATGTGACCGGCGCACGGGTCACGTATTCGTACGGCCGCATCGGCGGGCTGGCGCGTGACCTGCCGCCGGGCTGGCTCAAGCGGCTCGAAGAAGTGCTGGCGGAATATGAGACCTACATCGGGCGCATCCACGGTCTGGTGGACCGCAACCGCATCTTCATCGACCGCATGCGCCGCGTGGGTGTGTTGTCGCAGGCCGATGCCATCGGCTTCGGCTGCACCGGCCCGATGCTGCGCTCGACCGGCCTGGCGCGCGACATCCGCAAGGACACGCCCTACCTGGCTTATGCCGATCTCGACTTCGAGGTGCCGGTAGGCATCCTGGGCGACAACTACGACCGTTACGTGGTGCGCATGCGCGAGATGGACGAGTCGGTCTACATGATCCGCCAGCTGGTGGACATGTTGCCCGAAGGGCCCATCAACATCGTCGATCCGCGTTGCGTGTTACCGCAGAAGTCGCTGGTCTACACCGAGATCGAGTCTCTGATCAACCACTTCAAGCTCATCATCGACGGGCCGCGTGTACCGGCCGGTGAGGCCTATTCGGCCACCGAGGGCGCCAATGGAGAACTGGGTTTCTACATCGTCTCCACGGGTGAGGGCCAACCCTACCGTGTGCACTGCCGCGCACCGAGTTTTGTGCATATGGGGGTGGCCAGCCGGATGCTGGAGGGCGGTCAACTGGCCGACGTGGTGCCCACCTTTGGCTCGATCAACATGATCGGCGGGGAGTGCGACCGATGAAACACCTGGTGCCTGAGTTCGACCTGCTGCGCAAGCGGTACCCGCCCGGCTTCGATTCGTCGCTGGTGCTGCCGTGTCTGCGCCGCATCCAGGAAGACCGTGGCTTTATCGGCGAGGACGACATCGACGCCCTGGCAACCTACCTCGGCGTGCCGCGTATGCAGATCGAGGAGGTGATGAGTTTTTACACTCAGTACCGGCGCACCCCCGTGGGGCGCTGGCACCTGCAGGTCTGCCGCAACGTGTCGTGTTCGATGCGCGGCGCCGAACGCATGCTCGACCACCTGGGCAAGCGCCTGGGCGTGGCCACCGGTGAGACGACGCAGGATGGTCGCTTCACCCTGTCCACCGTGGAGTGTCTGGGGTCTTGCGGCACTGCGCCGGTGGTGGTGGTCAACGAGACTTACCACGAGAACATGAGTACCGAGAAGCTCGACCAGTTGCTGGGAGGCCTGGAATGAGCCTGCGCTTTCTACAGCACCATGGTGGTCGCGGCGAAGGCGCGTGTGGACCGGCCGCAGCGCTTCAAGGGTCCGGAGTTGGGTGGGCGGGATCCGGCCACCGGTGCGCTCGGCTCCGCGAATGTCCCCCGGCCTTCGGCCTCCTCCTTTATTTCGCTACGCCGAGCGCCCCGCCGACCGGATCCTGCGAGAGTTTTGGGCATGCGCTTCACCAAAGCCGCCACTTTGCTTTGAAGGCGGCGAAGTGGACCGCCCATCTGTCTGTGCGGGCCTTTGCGGATGCGCTTCTGCTTTTCGGTATTCCAAAGTCAACGAAAACCAATGACACAGCGTCGTGGCAAGCGGAGCCCGGCGGGGGCGATCTCTGGGGCGGCGAGAAGCGCAGACCAGCGGTCGGCGCGCGCAGCGCGCTTCGTAGACTGACTCGTCGCGGCTGTCTGAGCGGAGTGCGCGCAGCGCACGCAGCGAGTTCCGCGACGCGACCGTTGGTCGAGCATCGCAGCGCAGTCGGCGCGTCCAGCGCCCGACCGCCCCAGTGTGAGATCCCGCTGGGCTCCGCTTGCCACGACGCGCGCACTGCAACACAAGGCCTCCAGGACACAACAAGAGAGCCGGGACATTTCCAGACGCCGGAGATCGGACGCAGCACGATGGACCCACTGACATGAGCCACGACACCAAGCTGCTGATGACCTTTCCGGTCACCCCGACTTCGCACTTGCTGGAGGAGGTCCGTGCGCGTGGCGGGTATGGCGCACTCGACAAGGCGCTGAAACAAATGACGCCGGACGCAGTCGGCAAAGAGGTCTCGGCCTCGGGCTTGCAGGGGCGCGGGGGTGCGGCTTTCCCGGCCGGCCGAAAATGGTCGGTGATTCATCTCGACGACGGCCAGCCGCACTACCTGTGCGCCAATGCCGACGAGGGTGAACCCGGCACTTTCAAGGACCGCTGGATCCTGGAGAACGCGCCGCATCTGTTGCTGGAGTCGATGTTGATCGCCGCGTATGCGCTGCAGGTGCGGCACGCTTTTGTCTACATCCGGGGCGAGTTCGACCTGCCCTACCGCCGGCTGGCTGCCGCGCTGGAAGAAGCGTATGCGGCCGGCCTGATGGGCGAAAACATCCTGGGGTCCGGCTTCAGTTGCGACATCGTGATTTACCGCGGCGCCGGGTCTTACGTCTGTGGCGAGGCCTCGGCGCTCATCACCTCGATCGAAGGCAAACGTGGCTACCCGCGCAACCGGCCGCCACGCCTCACCGTGCGAGGCCTGTACCAGCGCCCGACCGTGATCAACAACGTGGAGACCTTGTCCAACATTGCCGGCATCGTGCGCAACGGTGCGGCTGCGTTCCGCGCGGTGGGCACGGCCAAGAACCCGGGCACGCGGCTGATCTCGATTTCCGGCCATATCGCGAAGCCGGGCGTGTACGAGATCGAGATCGGATACCCCTGGAAGCGGCTGATCTATGACGACTGCGGCGGCATGATGGACGGCGCCGCGCTCAAGTGCGTGATCCCGGGGGGTATCTCGACCAAGGTGCTGACGGCAGCCGAGATCGAGACCCTGAACCTGGACAACAACGAGGTTGAGGCGGCCGGGTCGTCGATGGGCTCGGGCGGCATGGTCGCCATTGCCGAGGGCACCTGCATGGTGCGACTGCTGCAGGTGATGCTGCGCTTCTACCACCACGAGTCCTGCGGCCAATGCACACCGTGCCGCGAAGGTATGGGCTGGCTGCACCGCATCATCGACCGCATCGTCGCGGGCCAAGGGCGCCTCGAAGACCTCGACCAGATGGTGCGCATCTCCAAGCTGCAGGACGGCAACACGATTTGCGGCATGGGCGACGCGGCCGGCTACGCGACCATCGGCATCCTGGCCAAGTACCGCGACGAGTTCGCGTACTGGATCGAACACGGGCGGTCGACACACGAAGGAAACCTGGAATGCCGCAGATCTTCATAAACGGCCAGCCCATCGAGGCGCGCCTCGACCAGACCGTGTTGCAGGCGGCACTGGAGCATGGTTTCTTCATTCCACGCCTGTGCTGGCACCCCAAGCTGTCGGTGGCCGGCAACTGCCGCATCTGCACGGTGCAGGTGGAGGGCCGCAGCTGGGTCGAGATCGCCTGCAACATGCCGGTCAGCGAAGGGCTGCGTGTACTGACAGACTCGGAGCTGGTGCGCGAGAACCGCAAGGCGACGATGCAGTTCATCACGCTCAACCACCCGGTGGACTGCGGCATCTGCGACAAGGCCGGCGAGTGCACGCTGCAGGACTACCACGTGGCCTTCAACGGCACGGCCTCGGTGTCGCACGAACCCAAGGTGCCGTCCACCAAATTCTTCCCCTTGAGTGAACGCATCACGCTCGACAACGAGCGCTGCATCCTGTGCTCACGGTGTGTGCGCTTCACGCGCGAGATCTCCAAGTCGAATGCACTGGGGATCCAGCAGCGCGGCGACACCTCGGTGCTGCGCCCCGCCGCGGGCAGCGCCAGCAAGTCGCTCGACGAGGACGCCTATTCCGACAACATCATCGACATCTGCCCGGTCGGGGCCTTGTTGTCCAAGTCCTTCCTGTACAAGTCGCGCGTGTGGTATCTCAAGGCCACACCCTCGGTGTGCCCGGGTTGCGAGCGCGGCTGCGCGATCGACATCTGGCACCGCAAACCCGAATGGTTCGTGCGCTCGCTCGACCAGACGCAGAACACCGCCATCGAACGCATCACGCCCCGCGACAACCCGGACGTGAACGGCCCCTGGGTCTGCAACAAGGCGCGTGACCTGGCGCAGGTGTTCGAACGTCCGCGGGCCACAGCGCCGATGAAGAAGGGGCACGAAGTCACACTGGGTGAAGCGCTGGCGGCTGCCCGCACGTTGATCAAGGAATCGCGCCACGCGGTGGCGCTGTTGTCGAGTGCCGGTTCGAACGAAGAATTGCTGGCCTTCGAGAACGCATTGGGGAGCCACTTCACGAATTTTGTCAAACAGGACATGCTGGCCCAGCCCGGTGAAGTGGTCGAGGACGACCTGCTGATCCGCGCCGACAAAAACCCGAATGGCGCCACGGCGCGCGGGTTGTTCGGAGATGCCCCCGTCGTTTTCGCGCCGTATACCGACCTGGTGCTGGTCTGGGGCGAGGGTTGTGCTTTTGCGGATCTGCCACGCGGCGTGCCGGTGATTTTCCTGAACGCCTTCCTGGCGCCCGAAAACGGGCACGTCGATGTGTTCTTCCCGCTCAGCCTGCAGACCGAACGCAGCGGGCGCTACACCAACTTCCTCGGTGTGACGAGCCATTTCGAGGCCTGTTTCCCGAAACCGGTCGCCGTCGTCGACGCCCAGGACATCTTCGAGGCGCTGGCGGTCGAGCAGCCGATGGCGCAGGAGGTAACGCCATGATGCAGGACCTGGTCGTGCACGCGGTCTACATCGGTTACGGGCTGGGCATGTTGCTCACCTTCGGCACCGTGTTGACCTGGGTCGAACGCAAGCAGGCGGCCGTGATGGCCGACCGCATCGGTGCCAACCGCGCCTATGTGCGTATTCCCTTCACCCAGATCCGGCTGATCTGGATCGGGTTGTTCCACGGCCTGGCCGACGGCCTGAAGATGCTGCTGAAAGAAGACTTCCGCCCCGTCACCTACGACCGCGTTGCCTACGCGATCGCGCCGTGGGTGGTGTTCGTGCCGGTGCTGCTGGTGTTCGCCGTCATTCCATTTGGTGGCGCGCTGGTGCCGGCGCGGCTTTTCTCCGCCCTGCCGGACGTGGCAGCCTGGTTCGGCGAGCGTACCTACGAGTTGCAGATTGCCCGGCTCGACGCCGGCTTGCTGGTGGTGTTTGCGTTTGGCGGGCTCAGCGTGATTGGCGCCATGCTGGCCGGCTGGTCGTCGGCCAACAAGTTCTCGCTGCTCGGTGCACTGCGCGCCGGCTCGCAGATGATTTCCTATGAGCTGGTGATGGGCCTGACCGTGCTTGGCCTGATCCTGATCTACGGCACGGTCGATCTCGGTGCCATCGTGCGCCAGCAGTCGGGCCTTTTGCTGGGGTTCCTGCCGGCCTGGGGCGTTTTCATGCAGCCGTTTGCGGCCATTTTGTTCATCACGGCGGCGATGGCCGAGAACCGGCGAATCCCGTTCGACCTGCCCGAGGCCGAATCCGAGTTGATCGCGGGTTACTTCACCGAATACAGCGCGATGAAGATGGGCCTTTTCATGTTCGCCGAGTTCATCGAGATCGCGATCATCGCGGCCCTGTTCTCGACCTTGTTCCTGGGCGGCTACAACCTGCCCTACATGGACGACAGCGGATTTCACCTGCCGGGAGGGTTTGCACTGGCCTTGCCGCACGGCCTGGTGCTGCTGCTGCAGGTGGTGGTATTCCTGGCCAAGATCCTGCTGGTGAGCAGCTTCCAGATTCTGGTGCGCTGGACCTTGCCGCGCTTTCGCTACGACCAGCTGCTGCGGTTCGCCTGGAAGTTCCTGCTTCCGCTGTGCCTGGCCAACCTGTCCGTGACCGCCGTGGCGGTGTGGGTGCTCCATGCCTGAAACGATCCGACCTGCCATGCGCCGTCCGCGTCCGACCCGCCGTGTCTTCTGGAACGAGCCCGAGATGGGCGCGTGGGAAAAGTTCTACCTGTTCGAGGTGCTGCGCGGCATCGGCATCACCGGTGGCGTGTTCCTGCGCAACATGTGGAAGTGGTGCACCGGACGCAAGGGCGCGGTCACTGCTTATTACCCCGAAGAGATGCGCCCCGACTACGCCGCCGGCAACCGCGGCAAACATGTGCTGACCCAGCGCCCCGACGGCCGGCCGCAATGCGTGGCGTGCAACATGTGCGCCACTGTGTGCCCGGCGCAGGTGATCGAGATCGACGCTGCGTTCGACCCGCTGGATACCGCGCACCCCAAATACCCGAGCCGTTTCGAGATCGACTACTCGCGCTGCATCTTCTGCGGCCTGTGTGTCGAGGCCTGCCCGGAGGACGCGATCCGCATGGTCAAGGATGTGCCCAATTTCCCCGGGCCCAACCGCCACACCATGTGGCTGAAGAAAGAAGAGTTGCTGCACTGGCAACCCGCGCGCGACGTCGCCAAGCCCTACCCTGGCGCTGGCAGTGCCAGCGTCACCCCGGAGTCGCCATGATCGAAGACCTGTTGCTGGTCCTGTTCGCGGTCTCGGCACTGGCCGGCGGCGTGTTGATGCTGCTGCTGCGCCAGCCGATGCGCGTGGCCCTGGCGCTGATCGTCACCATGCTCTCGCTGGGCGCCATCTACGGCCTGCTCGGCGTGCATGTGATCGCGGTGTTCCAAGTCATGATCTACGTCGGTGCCGTGATGGTGTTCATGGTCTACGCGATCATGCTGCTGGATGTGCGTGATGCTTCCTTCCTGGAGCGTTATTCCTTCTGGTTGTGGCCGGGAGTCGTGGCCTGCGTGCTGCTTGCGGCGACGCTGGTGGCTTCGGTCTGGAACGGTGCCGCGCCTGCTGGCACACCGGGGCCGAACCGCTTCGGCGTGCAGCCGTTCTCGAAGGTGTTCCTGGCCGAGTACTGGCTCTATTTCGAGCTCACCTCGGTGCTGCTGGTGGTGGCGGTGCTGGCCGCCATCGCGGTGGTCAAGGTGCGGAGCAAGCCTCATGGATAAGACGCAATTCCTGCTGGTTGTGAGCCTGGGCCTGTTCGGGCTGGGGTTGCTGGGCTTGATCATTCGGCGCAACCTGCTGGTGATGCTGATGTGCATGGAGCTCATGCTCAACGGTGTCAACCTGAGCCTGGTGAGCTTTGCGCAACGTGCCGGAACGGTCGATGGCGCCGTCATGGTGTTCCTGATCTTCATCGTTGCCGCCTCCGAGATTGCGATTGCCATTCCCATCGTGCTGTTGCTGGTGCGTCAGCGGCGCACGCTCGACGCCAGCGCCTTTAACGAACTGAAAGGGTAACCTGTGCGGCACCTGCTCACCCTGATTGTCCTGCTGCCGCTGGCGGGCTTTGTTCTCAACGGCGTGCTTGCGACGCGTCTGGCTGGTGCCCACGTCGGGCCGCGTTTCGTCAGCGTCGTGGCCTGTGCCTTGCCGGTGGCGTCGTTCCTGGTGACAGTGCTGTGTTTCCTGCAGTTGCAGGCGGGCGGTGGTGTGCCGCTGGTCGAGGCGCGTTACACCTGGGCCACGATCGGTGAGCGCGTATTCGAGATCGGTTTCCATTTCGACCGCCTGAGCGCCGTGATGACGCTGATCGTGACCGGCGTCGGCTCCTTGATCCACCTGTATTCGCTCGGTTACATGAAGGGCGACAACGGGTACGCACGCTACTTCGCGTATCTGAACCTGTTCCTGTTCTTCATGTTGCTGCTGGTGCTGGGGCGCTCCTTGCTGGTGGTTTTTGTCGGCTGGGAAGGGGTTGGCCTGGCCTCGTATCTGCTGATCGGGTTCTGGTTCGATGACCCGGTCAAGGCGGCCGCCGGCAAAAAGGCCTTCATCACCAACCGCATCGGCGACGCCGGTTTCCTGCTGGGCATGTTCCTGCTCTGGGGCGCGACCGGCACGCTCGACATGGACCGCATCAATGCCGCGTTCAACAGTGCCTCGCCGCCGGCTGTGTCGGCCAGCCTGGTGGGCATCTTGCTGTTCATCGGCGCCTGCGGCAAGTCGGCGCAGATTCCGCTGCATGTCTGGCTGCCCGATGCGATGGCCGGCCCGACGCCGGTGTCGGCGCTGATCCACGCCGCCACCATGGTGACCGGTGGTGTTTACCTGGTGGCCCGCATGTCCGGTGTTTTCCTGCATGCGCCCGAGGCGTCGCAGGTGATCGCCATCGTCGGTGCCGCCACCGCCTTCTTTGCGGCCACGGTCGCGGTGGCGCAGAACGACATCAAGAAGGTACTGGCGTATTCGACCGTGTCCCAGCTCGGGCTGATGTTCGTGGCGCTGGGTGTGGGCGCCTACGCGGTGGCGATCTTCCATGTGGTGACACACGCGTTCTTCAAGGCTTGTCTGTTCCTGGGTTCGGGCAGCGTGATCCACGCCTTGCACGGCGAGCAGGACATCACGAAGATGGGCGGTCTGGCCCGGCGCATTCCAGTCACTTTCGCCACCTTTGCCATTGCCACGGCAGCGATTGCCGGCATCCCGCCGTTGGCGGGGTTCTTCTCGAAGGACGAAATCCTCTGGTTCGCGTTTGCCAGCAGCCAGGGTGGCTCGCCGGTTTTGTGGATCGTGGCATCGGCCGCGTCACTGCTGACGGCCTTCTACATGTTTCGTCTTCTCTGGCTCACCTTCTTCGGCCGCTCTCGCATGGATGCCAAGACAGAAGCCCACGTGCATGAGTCGCCGCTGTCCATGACGGGGGTGCTGGTGCTGCTGGCCGTATTGTCGGCGCTGGGCGGCTTCATCCCTCTGGTGCATTACCTGGAGCCGATGTTGCCGCTGCCGGCGGTGCCCGAAGCGATGCACCATCTGGAGCGCACTTTGGTGATGGTCGCGGTGGGCGTGGCGTTCACGGGCCTGCTCGGCGCCTGGTGGTTCTTTGGCGGTGATGCCGCGCGGGCCCAGCGCATCCAGCCCCGTTTTGCGGCGCTGCAGCGGGTGTTGTCGGGCAAGTATTTCATCGATGAACTGTACGAGGCGGTGCTGGGCCGGCCACTGCAGTGGATCTCGAAAACCATCTTCCTGCAGCTGGGGGACCGCATCCTGATCGATGGCACCCTGCACACGATGACCGGCCTGGCGCAACGCGTCGCCGGCGTGCTGGGCGCGATGCAAACCGGCAGCCTTCACCGCTACGCGCTGGTCCTGGTGCTGGGTGTGGCGGCAGCGGTGGCCTGGAGTGTGCGCCATGCTTGATGCCGTCCTGTTGAACTGGGTCCTGTTCCTGCCCCTGGCGGGCATGCTGGTGCTGGTGCTGGTGCCCGCCGCCAAACCGGACGCCGCTCGGCAACTGACTTTCTGGGTCATGGTGTTTCAGCTGGTGCTGGCCGGCTGGTTGTACATGCGTTTCGATCCGGCGCTGGCCGGCCTGCAATTCGCGACAGCAGTGCCCTGGATCGGCGAGTGGGGCGTGTTTTATCGCATTGGCCTGGACGGCAGCAACATCCTGCTGGTGCTGCTCACCGCGTTTCTGGGGCCGATCGTGGTGGCTGGTTCGTACAGCGCCATTTCCAAGGATGTGCGCCTGTTCCACGCCATGGTGTTCCTGGTCCAGTTCGCGATGATGGGCACCTTCCTGGCGCAGGATCTGTTCCTTTTCTACCTGTTCTGGGAGACGATGCTGATCCCGATGTTCCTGCTGATCGGCATCTGGGGCGGCGAGCGGCGCATCTACGCCACGCTCAAGTTCGTGCTCTACACCGCTTTCGGAAGCATCCTGATGCTGGCGGCCGTGATCTACCTCGTGATGACGGCCAAGGGCGCGGGCGGCGTGGCCTCGTTCGCGTTCGCCGATCTCTACCGGGCCCGGCTTCCGCTGGATGCGCAGATGCTGATGATGGTGGCTTTTGGCCTGTCGTTCGCGATCAAGGTGCCGATGGTGCCGCTGCACACCTGGCTGCCCGACGCCCACGTGGAGGCGCCCACCGCCGGCTCCGTGATCCTGGCTGGTGTGATGCTGAAGATGGGCACCTACGGGTTCATGAAACTCGGGTTCCCGTTGTTCCCGGATGCGACCCATGTGCTGACGCCGCTGATCATGACCCTGGCCGTGGTGAGCATCGTCTATGGCGCCTGCCTGGCGCTGGTGCAGGACGACATCAAGAAAATCATCGCGTATTCGTCGATCAGCCACCTGGGCTATGTGATGCTGGGCCTGGTAAGCCTGGACCTGATCGGTATCCAGGGTGCGGTGATCCAGATGGTCAGCCACGGGCTGGTCGCCGCCGGCCTGTTCCTGATGATCGGCATGGTGTACGAGCGTT
>JAYVRP010000936.1:0-12574 GCA_043776215.1 Rhodoferax sp.
AGCGGCGGTCTGGCGGCGGGTTGTAGGGTAGATTCACGGCATTCGTCAATCACGGTATCGAGCAAGGCCAATCATGCTGAAGTACTTGCACCTCACGAATGTGGGCCTGTTGCCAGAGGTACGCGTCGACTGGGCGCCGCGGCTGAACTTGATCGCCGGAGACAACGGCCTGGGTAAAAGCTTTCTGCTCGACCTCGCTTGGTGGGCGTTGACACGCACTTGGGCAGGGGCAGTTGCCTTGCCAATGCTGGCCAGATCGATGGAGTCAGAGCAGGTGATAGAGGCTGCGGAAGCTTTCATGCGCGACGAAAAGACATTGCCGGCTGGCCTCGATACGAAGACGGCCATTCAAGCGCGCTTGCAGGCGCTGCTGCCAGCCGGCGATGCATTCTGGCCGCGCTGGTTGGTGGAAACAAGATCC
Source organism: Rhodoferax sp. (assembly GCA_043776215.1). Classification (GTDB taxonomy): domain Bacteria; phylum Pseudomonadota; class Gammaproteobacteria; order Burkholderiales; family Burkholderiaceae_C; genus CAISIP01. The sequence continues at coordinate 422 of JAYVRP010000936.1, forward strand.
TTCAAGAGCGCAGCGAGGGCCAAGAAATGATCCCGGTCACCAAGGTCAAGGAGCCCACCGGGTTTGACGCGAAAGTCAGAACTACCGGGAAGCTATGGCTGAACGCCAACCCAAAGACCAAACGGCCCAAGGCGCTTTGGGAGCCTTTCATTCCTGATCTTGCCAATGGCTTTGCAAATCGGTGTGGCTATGCAGCAATGCTGGACCCGACTGGTGGTTCCGTAGACCACTACTTGAGCTTCAAGAACCACCGCTCTCTTGCCTATGACTGGACTAACTTCCGCTTCGCATCGAACACGCTGAACTCGTCGAAACGAAATGCGGATGATGCCATCCTCGATCCCTTTGAAGTGAAGGCCGGCTGGTTCAAGATACTGCTGCCATCGCTGCAAATGGTGGTCGCCGATGCGCTGCCGAAGTCCTATCGAGCCAAGGCAGAGTTCACATTGGAGCGGCTGAAGCTGCGAGATGGAGAAAGAGTCATCCGTTGGCGCAAATCGTGGTATGACATGTACCGGTCCGGAAAACTGACACTCGAAGGTTTGCGTGAGGTGGCTCCTTTACTGGCGGATGCGGTGGCAATAGCCATTCACGCAGGTCCAGCTATGACCAAACTGGCGAAATAGTCAGGTGGCGTTCGTGAATCCGATCGTCAGCCTCGTTGCTGATCATGAACCCACGGATGCCGGGTTGCGGCCCATGGCGACATTTTTCAGCCGTGCACAACAGGGTCCACATGGGGTGTTGGCGCACGCGAAATTGACGGCGCGAACTGCCTGATATTTGCAGTCACCGCCACACCCCGTGAACCCCGATTCCCACGACCTCTGGCGCGCCCCGCGCTGGACCCTTGCCGCCTTGCTGGCCCTTCTGGGCATGGTGGGGCCGTTCTCGGTCGACACCTACCTGCCGGCATTCGCCGGTATTGCCCGTTCGCTGGACGCGTCACCGGTGCAGATGCAGCAGACCCTGTCGGCGTACCTGTTCGGTTTTGCCTTCATGAGCCTTTTTCACGGCGCGATTTCCGACAGTTTTGGGCGGCGGCCGGTGGTGTTGTGGGGTGTCGCTGTCTTTACGCTGGCCACCGTGGGCTGCGCCTTGTCGCAGAGCATCGGGCAATTGATCACGTTCCGGGTATTGCAGGGTTTGTCCACGGGCGCCGGTATTGTGGTGTCGCGGGCTGTGGTGCGCGACATGTTCGAGCCCTCGCAGGCGCAAAAGGTGATGAGCCAGATCACCCTCTTTTTTGGCGTCGCACCGATGATCGCGCCCATCATTGGCGGCTGGCTGTTCGTGCTGGCCGGCTGGCACAGCGTGTTCTGGTTCCTGGCCGCCATCGGCGTGGCTTTGTGGTTGGCCAATTACCGCTTCCTGCCCGAGACCCTGCATCCGGTGCAGCGCCAGCCCTTCAATGCACGCAACCTGCTGCGTGGTTATTGGCAATTGGGGCTGGACCCGCGCTTCCTGTTGCTGGCATTGGCCAGCGGTATTCCGTTCAATGGAAGTTTCCTGTACGTGTTGTCGGCGCCGGCCTTCCTGGGGGAACACCTGGCGCTGGCGCCGACGCAGTACTTCTGGTTCTTCCTGCTCAGCGTCGGAGGCATCATGTGTGGCGCCTGGTTGAGCGGACGGCTGGCCGGCACGATCACACCGCGCCGGCAGATCCGCTACGGATTCAGCATCATGCTCGCCAGCGCGGTGGTCAATCTGGTTGCCAATGCGCTGTTCACGGCGCATGTTTCCTGGGCTTTGCTGCCGCTGGGCGTTTTCACGCTGGGCTGGGCCCTCATGGTTCCAGTAGTGACCTTGCTGGTGCTGGACCTGCATCCTGCCCGCCGGGGCATGGCATCGTCGCTGCAAATGTTCGTCGGTTCTCTGGCCAACGGCCTGGTGGCAGGGGTGATTGCGCCATTGGTCATGCATTCCACGCTGGCACTGGCTGCGGCGTCGCTGGGGATGTTGTGCGTCGGGTTGTGCGCGTGGGTCTACGTGCGCAGGCGCTGGCCGGACATCGGGTCTGCCAGCGCGGGCGTGTCCTGATCCGGCGCAGAGGCAAACCAATGGAACATGGAGGGAAACCTGCGATGGATGACAAAACCGGGTTGGGGCATGAATGGATCACGCTGCAACACAACTACGAGCGTTACGAAGGTCATGGCCTGTGGATCAAGCTCGTCGCTGTGGTGCTGGCCTTTGCCGGCATGGCGGTCGCGCTGGAGTGGTGGTTCGTGGGCCTCGTGTTGCTGGTCTTGTGGTTGCAGGAGGGCATCTTCAAGACCTACCAGGCGCGCCTGGGTGATCGCCTGCTCGAAGTCGAGGGGCTGCTGCGCCACAATTCCGCGGCGCCGGGGCCGGCCTACCAACTGCACGCCGGTTGGCTGGCACGGCGCAAGGGTGCGGCGGGCCTGATCAGAGAGTACGTGGCCAGTGCCTGTCGGCCGACGGTGGCATTTCCGTATGCCGTGCTCCTGCTGGCCTTGGTGGTGGTGGCCAGCCGGGGCTGAGAGGCTGAAAATCACCAATCGGCATATACTGTTGTTTTATACAGTCTCTGTTGCGACTTTCCATCCCATGGCGCGGCCCTCCCTCGTCCTTCCTGCCGATGCACCAGCCACCGTCTGGCGCGCCGATGCCCTGGCGCGGCCGCAGGGTGCGGTGCTGGCCACGGGCCACGCGGTGCTCGACGCCCAGTTGCCAGGTGGCGGCTGGCCTCTGGGAGCGCTGGTAGAGATATTGCAGGCGCAAAGCGGCCAGAACGAATGGCGTCTACTGCTGCCGGCGTTGGCCCGGTCCCGCGCCGGACCGGTGGTGCTGGTGGGGGCGCCCCACATGCCGTTCGGGCCCGGGCTGGCGGCCCAGGGCCTGGCGTCCGAGCGCCTGTTGTGGATCACCACCGAGCGACCCGCTCCCCGCATGTGGGCCTGCGAGCAGGCCCTGCGCTGCGCCGATGTCGCCGCCGTGCTGGCCTGGTTGCCGCAGGCGCGGGCCGACCAGCTACGCCGCCTGCAGATGGCCGCCAGCGAACACGCCAAGCTGCTGTTCGTGATGCGCCCGGCGCAGGCGCAGGCCGAGTCCTCGCCAGCGGTGTTGCGGGTGCTGGCGGCGGTGCAGGACGGCAGCGACGAACTGCGCATCGAGATCCTCAAGCGGCGCGGCCCGCCTTCGGCGCAGGCGCTGGTCATGCCGGCCCGCCATGGCCGCCTGGCAGCCTTGCTCACGCGCGGCCGTGGCCGGGCAGGGCACAACAAACCCGCGCAGGCCCTGCCTGTGGCGGCGGCATCCGGGCTGATGACGCAGGAGCCCCCCGATGTACTGGATCGCGCTGCAGCCCCGGCCTGAGAGCGCCGAGAACACTGCCACGCTGGTGGATGCCACCGTGGCCCTGGGCTGGTGGGCGCTGCAGTTCACACCCAGGGTGGCACAGGTGGCGCAGGCCGTGGTGCTGGAGGTATCGGTCTGCGAGCGCCTGTTCGGCGGCCGGCAAGCCCTGCTCGACCAGGTGGCCCAAGCGGCCCGGCCGATGGAACCGGTCCGGTTGGCGCACGCAAGCACGGCCTTGCTGGCGTTGGCCTATCTGCAGTTGGACCCGGCCGCCGCTGCTGCGGCACCGGACCTGCTGCCGCTGGCCCTGCTGGCCGATACGCAGCCCCATCTGACCACGCTGGAGCGTATCGGCTGCCGCTGCTGGGGCGACCTGCGCGCCCTGCCGCGCGGCGGCGTGGTGCGGCGTTTTGGCGCGCCGATGCTCGACGCACTGGACCGGGCGTATGGGCTCAAACCCGAGGTCTACCCCTGGCTGGTGCTGCCCGAGGTGTTCGACATGCCGCTGGAGTTGTCGGCCCAGGTCGAGACCGCGCCGGCCCTGCTGTTTGCGGCGCGGCGCATGTTGTCGCAGCTGCAGGTGTGGTTGCAGGCGCGCCAGTGCGGCATCCTGGCGCTGGAGCTGGGCTGGGAGATGGATGCGCGGCGCAACACCGCCACCCATGGGCAACTTGTGGTGCGCACGGCCGAACCCACGCTGGACATGGGCCACCTGCAGCGCCTGCTCTCCGAGCACTTGGCGCATACCACGCTGGCGGCGCCAGTCTTGTATTTGCGCATGCGCTCCATCGAGACAGCACCCCTGCCCGGCGCCAGCGCGAGTTTATTGCCCGATGAATTGCGTACGGGCGACAGCCTGCACCAGTTGCTGGAGCGGTTGAGTGCGCGCCTGGGGCCGGAGCAGGTGTTGCACCCCCGGGTGTGCGCCGACCACCGCCCGGAGCACATGCAGGCCTGGGTGGCGGCCACGCCCGACACATTGCCCACAACAGGAAAGGCAGGAACGGGGCCGGTACGCAAGAAGCGCAAACCGCCCGCGGCCATTTCCGTGGCGCCCGCCTGCGCGGAGTTCTACCCCACCTGGCTGCTGGCCACGCCGCTCCGCTTGGCCGTGCGCCAGGACCGTCCGCTGTACCAGGGGCCACTGACCCTGCTGGTGGGGCCACAGCGCCTGGAGGCCGGTTGGTGGGGTACCGGGGAGCCCGGCAAGAGTCACGCGGCATTGCGTGATTACTTCCTGGCCCGCAGCGACCAGGCCGGTCTGTTGTGGATCTATCGCGAGCGGCTGTTGGCCAGCCAGGACACGCAGGAGCAGCAGGCGGCGGGGTACTGGTATCTGCATGGCTTGTACGGATGAAAAAATTGCACAATATGATCACTTTGTAATTACTTTGGAGAGAACCATGCAGGCTCAAATCATCCAGATCGGAAACTCGCTGGGGATACGACTTCCCAAGGCCTTGTTGGCATCCTTGCAGCTTGACCGGGCATCGACGGTCAGTGTGCAAACCCGTGGGGGCAGCATCATCCTGAAGCCTGTCCGGAAACCACGGGCCGACTGGGCATCCTTGTTCGCGGCCAGTCGTGACAACGTGCCTGAGGACCTGTGGGGTGGCGTTCCAGTCGACGAGCAGTGGGGCGGCTGACATGGCCACGCAAACATTTCCCGTGCAAGGTGATATCTGGTGGGTCAATCTCGATCCCACGGTGGGCAAGGAAATCAGCAAACGGCGCCCTTGCCTGATCGTGTCGCCAGACGACATGAATGCCTATTTGGGAACGGTGATTGCAGCTCCGATCACCAGCACGATCAAACCCTGGCCCACCCGCGTCACGGTGGTCCTGCAACGCAAGAAGAGTTCAATTGCCCTCGATCAGATGCGCGCGATTGACCGCATGCGACTCATCAAGAAAATGACGCACATCGATGCCGAACCTGTGTTGGAAGTTTTGCGTGAGATGTTCGCCCCGACGTGATGAGGCCTCCCCATTCCCATGTGGACCCCACTCCCCGCCTACGCCGAGCTGCATTGCCTCTCCAGCTTCAGCTTCCAGCGCGGCGCTTCGCTGCCGGAGGAGCTGGTGGCACGCGCGGCGGCCCTGGGCTACGCGGCGCTGGCCCTCACCGACGAATGTTCGGTGGCCGGAGTGGTGCGTGCACACACACAGGCGAAGGAGTTGGGGCTCAAGCTGCTGCTGGGTGCCGAGTTCCGGGTCGAGGACACTGAGGGTAGCCTGGCGGTCACGCTGGTGGTGCTGGCGCACAACCTGCAGGGCTGGGGCAATCTGTGCGAATTCATCACGGCGGCGCGGCGCAAGGCGGTCAAGGGTACGTACGATGTGTCGTGGCAGGGCGGCGATTTTGCGTCGCTGCAGCACTGCGAGGTGTTGCTGGTGCCGCCGCGCGCCATCACGTTCGAGGCCTTGTGCGTGGTCTGCCAGCGCACGAAGGCGCTGTTTGGCGAACGGCTCTGGCTGGCGCTCGAACTCCTGCATGGCCTGGACGACGACCTGTGGCAACACAAGCTCGAATCCGCCGGCGCCCATGCAGGTGTGCCGCTGGTGGCCGCCGGCAACGTGCACATGCATGTGCGCTCGCGCAAGCCGTTGCAGGATGTGCTGACCGCCGTGCGGCTGGGCAAACCGGTGGCCGAATGCGGCTTCGAACTGCAGCCCAATGCCGAGGCGCACCTGCGCGCGCGCCTGCGCCTGGCGGGCATCTATGCACCGGAATTGCTGCAGGCCACACTCACGGTAGCCGCGCGCTGCACTTTCAGCCTGGACGAACTGCGTTACCAGTACCCGGTGGAGACCGTACTGCCGGGCCTGACACCTTCCGAGACCCTGCGCCGTTTCACCTACGAGGGCATGAGTCAGCGTTACCCGCAGGGCATTCCCGCCAGCGTGCAACTGCAGGTGGAGCACGAGCTCGAGCTGATCGCCGAGCTGAAGTACGAGATGTATTTCCTCACGGTGTACGACATCGTGCGTTTTGCGCGCGAACGCCACATCCTGTGCCAGGGGCGCGGATCGGCGGCCAATTCCGCCGTGTGTTATTGCCTGGGCGTGACCGAGGTCGACCCGTCGCGCATGAGTGTGTTGTTCGAGCGCTTCATCAGCCGCGAACGCAACGAGCCGCCCGACATCGACGTCGATTTCGAGCACCAGCGGCGCGAGGAGGTGATCCAGTACATCTATGCCAAATACGGCCGCGAGCGTGCCGCCATCACTGGCGTGGTGGTGACCTACCGTCCCAAGAGTGCGATCCGCGACGTGGGCAAGGCGCTGGGCCTGGACGAGGATTTGGTGGATGCCTTTGCCAAGGAGCACCGCTGGTTCGATGGCCGCAACCTGCTGGCGCAGCAGTTGCAGGAGCGCCTGGCGGCCGCCGACATCGATCCCGAAGACCAGCGCATCACGCAATGGCTGGATCTGACCCAGCAACTCATGGGCCATCCACGCCACCTGAGCCAGCATGTGGGGGGCTTCGTGCTCACGCAAGGCAAGCTCACGCGCCTCGTTCCCGTGGAAAACGCCGCCATGCCGGACCGCTCGGTGATCCAGTGGGAGAAAGACGACCTCGACGCCATGGGCCTGCTCAAGGTCGACGTGCTGGCTCTGGGCATGCTCAGCGCCATCCGCCGGTGCCTGGACCTGATCAGCGCGCAGCGTGGTTACACCTTCCAGATGCAGGACATTCCCGCCGAAGACCCCGCCACCTACGACATGATCTGCGCCGCCGATACGGTGGGTGTGTTCCAGATCGAGAGCCGCGCGCAGATGAGCATGTTGCCGCGCCTGTTGCCGCGCTGTTTCTACGATCTGGTGATCGAGGTGGCCATCGTGCGCCCGGGCCCGATCCAGGGCGGCATGGTGCACCCCTATCTGCAGCGCCGCCAGGGCCTGGTGCCGGTCGCGTATCCCGGCGGCGGCTTGCGCGCGGCGCTGGAGCGCACCTTGGGTGTGCCGATCTTCCAGGAACAGGTGATGCAGATCGCCATGCTGGCCGCAGGCTTTTCCGCTGGCGAGTCCGACAGCCTGCGCCGCTCCATGGCGGCCTGGAAACGCAAGGGCGGTGTGCACAAGTTCCATGACCGCATGGTGGGTGGCATGGTGGAGCGGGGCTACACCGAGGAGTTCGCCGAGAACATCTTCAAGCAGATCGAGGGCTTTGGTGAATACGGTTTCCCCGAAAGCCATGCGGCGAGTTTCGCGCTGCTGGTGTACGTGAGCTGCTGGCTCAAGCACCATGAGCCGGCCTGTTTTCTGGCCGCCATGCTGAATTCACAGCCGCTGGGTTTTTACAGCGCTTCGCAACTGGTGCAGGATGCGCAGCGCCATGGCGTGCCGGTGCGCGCGGTGGACGTGATGTGCAGCGACTGGGACTGCACGATCGAAGAGCCCGATGCACCCACCATGCCTGCGCCTGCGGGTACACGCCAGGTGCACCGGGAACACGCACCGGCTGCCGGCCCGCCACTGCGCGCAGTGCGCCTTGGCCTGCGCATGGTGGCCGGCCTGGCGACGGCAGCGGCGCAGCGCATCGTCATAACCCGTGCCGAGGCCCCCTTCACCAGCACCGAAGACCTGGCCCTGCGCGCCGGGCTCGACCAGGGCGACCTCAAGGCCCTGGCCAGCGCCGACGCGCTCCTCAGCCTGTCCGGCCACCGGCGCCAGCAGGTCTGGGACGCCTCCGCGCTGCGGCCCGCGCCCGGGCTGCTCAAGGCCGCACCCGTGGAGGAAGATTTCCTGGAGCTGCCGGCCGCCTGGGAGGGCGAGGAGGTGGTGTTCGACTACGCGGCTACCGGCCTCACGCTGCGCACCCATCCGGTGGCCCTGCTGCGCGGGGAGTTGTCGAAAAAGAAGCTGCTGACAGCGGCGCAACTACGCGACCTGCCCGATGGCCGCCTGGTGCGCGCGTGCGGCATCGTGGTCATGCGCCAGCAACCGCAAACGGCCAAGGGCGTGGTGTTCGTGACGCTCGAAGACGAGACCGGCAGTGTCAACGTGATCGTCTGGAAAAGCCTGCGCGAGAAGCAGCGCAGCGAGTTGCTGCATTCCCGCCTGATGGCGGTCTACGGCGTGTGGCAGCGCGACATGGAGAGTGGCGGCGAAGTGCGCCATTTGATCGCCCACCGGCTGGTGGACCTCACGCCTTTGCTGGGTGGGTTGGCCACGCAAAGCCGGGAGTTCCACTGAGCGGGTATTGTGGTGCGGTGCCAGGCGTCTTGCACGTCCATCGATCCAGAGTTCACGGTTTCGGCGGGAGCCTCGCTCGGTGCGATGACAACGAATCACGCCTTTCCGCCCTGGCAATGTTTGACGATCACATTTCAAATCACGGTAACTGATGGATATCGTTCGACCGGGAAGAAACGCCCGTCCCGGTGACATGGGTGGATGTACATTCAGGGCTAACTCGATGCAATGGCAATATGACCGACTACAAAAAGATATATGCTGAATCACTGCTGTCCGGTCAAAAGCCAAACAAAATCAATTGGTTAGAGGGGGGTAGTGGGTCGACTTCGTAGTCGTCGCCCTGCCAGGCGCATGAAATCTGGGGTTTCTCGAAAACGGACACCGGTGCAACGCCTTGGCTCAAGAAATTGGACTGGCCACCGTACCCATGGTTTTGCAAGGCCGCTGTACTTTGCCCATGCTCAAAAACGTGCTGGCCAACCAACCCAGCCAGTTCCGCCACGGGGATTAGACGGCGTGGTAATACGCCGCGAGTCTGCCGACTGGTGCGAGTCCCGCGCCAAGCTGGTGCGTGCCGACTTTACCCAGACCATAGAAGAACACTGGAGTCGCCGCCGGGCGGAGCGGAACCGGGTGCAGTGGCATGAAGCCGGGCATTGAAATGACACACCGTTTACCTTCCATCGAGTCCCTCACCGTCGAATTCAAAAGCGACCGCAAAAAGCTGTCTGACACCGAGTTGGTGGAGGCGCTCGTCTGCCTGGCCAACACCGATGGCGGCGAACTCTGGCTGGGTGTGGAAGACGATGGCCGGGCCACGGGCTTGCATGTGGAGCACCAAATCCTGGTCGGGCTGACGGGAATGGTGGCTGCGCGCACATCGCCCTCGCTCGACGTGACCGTGGATGCCATGTCAGTGGGCGGCGTTCAGGTGGCGCGCATTGCGGTGCCCAAAGCGCAGGGCGAGGTGGCGACCCGGGCGGGCGTGTATCTGCGCCGCCGCCTCAGGCACGATGGCACGCCGGAGTGCGTGCCCATGATGCCGCATGAGCGCATCAGCCGCGCTTCCAGTTTTGGCTTGATGGATGTGTCGGCTCTCCCGGTGGCCGGTGCCACGTTTGCCGACTTTGACCCGCTGGAGCGCGAGCGCCTGCGCCAGGCGGTGCAGCAGTATGGAGGCGACCGGGTTTTACTGGAGCTCGATGATGAAGCCCTGGACGGTGCGCTGGGCCTGGCCGTCCGGCAGGCAGACGGCGGCCGCGTGCCTACACTCACCGGCCTGCTTCTGGTGGGCCGCGAGGCAGCGTTGCAGCAACGGGTGGCCACGCACGAGCTGGCTTTTCAGGTGCTGGCGCAGCAGGCGGTGCGGTTCAACGAATTTCGGCGTTTCCCGCTGCTCAAAGCGCTCGACTGGCTGGAAACCAACTTTCGCCCTTACAACCCGGAGAAAGAGTTGCAAGTGGGCTTGTTCCGGGTGCCGGTGCCCATGGTGGACATGGCGGCTTTCCGTGAGGCGGTGGCGAATGCATTGATTCACCGCGATTACCACCGACTAGGTGCCGTGCATGTGCGCCTGGAAGACGATGCGCTGGTCATCAGCAACCCCGGCGGCTTGGTGGATGGTGTGACGCTGGCCAATTTGCTGGTGACCGAGCCGCGTCCGCGCAACCGGGCTTTGGCCGATGCCATGAAGCGCATTGGCGTGGTGGAACGTTCCGGGCGCGGGGTGGACACGATTTACCGGGGCATGCTGAAGTTTGGGCGCCCTTCCCCCGACTACAGCCGTACCGACGGGCAAAACGTGGTGCTTCGCTTACCCACCGAGGCCGCAGACCTGGACTTTCGGCGTTTGGTGGTGGATGAAGAGCGCAAACGCGGCGCAGAGTTGCCCATCGATACGCTGATTGCCCTGGGCGCGTTGCGCGGCCTCAAGCGCTTGTCTGCCGAAGAGTTGGCGCAGCACATCCAGCGCGACGTGGCCAGCGCCAAACGCACGCTGGAAGCCTTGACCGAAGCGGGGCTGGTGGAGGCGCATGGCAGCACACGCGCGCGCAGCTACACCTTGTCGGCTTCGCTCTATGGTGTGAGCACAGGCAAGGCGGCCTACACCCGGCAAGCCGGGTTCAGTCCGATTCAGCATGAGCAGATGGTGCGGAGCTACATACGGCAACACGGGCACATCAAACGGTCGGAAGTGATGGAGCTTTGCCGGTTGAGTGAGGGGCAGGTGAAAGAGCTTCTACGTCGAATGTCAGCCGATGGAGTGATCGTGCTGGAGGGCGCAGGTCGCGCGTCTATTTATCGCGAGCCTGGCCAGTGATTGAATTGGATGGAAAAGGCAACTCGATCCTCAATCGGATGCCGTTTCGGTTTTTCATCCGATTCAAGTCCTTGTTTTGTAAGGAGAAAATTTCTTCTTTCGGATGGAATCGGATGGAAACTGGTTTTTCATGAACCCCCCTGCACCGCACCTTGATTGGCATGGTGCGCCAGCGCGTGGGCCAACAAACCTTTCGCCAGGCCATGCTGGACTACTGGGGCGGCGCGTGTGCGGTTACCGGCTTGGCGCTGCCGCAGGCCTTGCGTGCCAGCCACGCCAAACCCTGGGCCGAGTGCGTCAGCGATGCCGAGCGGCTGGACGTGTTCAACGGCTTTTTGCTCAGCGCCAATCTGGATGCCTTGTTTGACCAATTCCTCATCAGCTTTACCGATGACGGCGAGTTGCTGATGTGGCCGCAGATCACAGGGGGCCGACGTCCAGGCGGAGGGGCTTTGCGACAGCATGTGTCTGAGGTGGGTGGCATCCTTCCAGATGCAGGCAGGGCGGCGAATTCAATGGGTGGCTGGTGGCGAGGCCGATCGGCAATCCTCGATGAGAAGCCTCAAAGTCGCAACGAAAATATCGGCTTGCCCTTGTGCCCAACGGGCTTGTTCGATTGCAACCAAGTCTCCCCTGTAGTCTGCCACCAGTCGAAGGTCCTCGACTTTGTTGATCGCCTTGCCGAGATCGATGGATACGCGTCCGGTCTTCACGAGTTGCAGGCTGAATGCCGATATCAGACCGCTGTGTGTCTTGATCGAAGAAAGGTCGTTTGTCGCGCCCGTCGCCAGAAGGGCGGCCCGGGCGGCATCGAACATGGCGTAGTACGCCCGATTGCAAGCGCCGTCCAGGTCCCCCGCGTCAAGCAATAATTTCGATGACATGACTGCCACCGTCGCCTTGCGGAGCAACTCGTCAACCGTCAAAGCACGATACCTTCGCGTTGGATGTTGCGAAGAAGGGCGGGATTGGAATAGCGCTCCGGGTGTTCCCACTCGGACTGCCAGATCGGCAATGCTTGAATCCGGACACCCGTGTCGAGCAGTACCTCATAGGCGAGGTCGTCCATCGCGAACTTGGTCTCCATGAACTTGCCTGGCTGACCGCCCAGCAGCACGGCGACATCTGCATCGCTTTCAGGATGCGCATCATTGCGGGCGCGACTACCAAACAGCAGGGCCTTCCTGACGTCGAAATGCTGTTCAAGCTTATGCCGGAAGGCGCTCGTCGCTCCCCTGGTGGCAGTGTCGATCAACTGGGTGGGCATCCGGGAATTATGGCTCAGCTGCCGACCAATCCGACACGCTCGA
>JAYVRP010000937.1:0-3601 GCA_043776215.1 Rhodoferax sp.
CCGCCGATCGGCGCCACGCCGCCCACCGCGCCGGCGGCCGCCGGGTCGGTGAGGCGCTGCACGATGGTCGCGATGTCGGAGGCCACCGCGTTCTTCAGCGGGATCACTTCCACGTCGCCCGCGGCGGGCGTGTCCATCGCCGCGATGATCTTGGCGATGCGCGTCAGGTTGTCCGCGTAGTCGGTGATCACGAGCGAGTTGTTGCCCGGGTTTGCGTTGATGGTGTTGTTGGGGCTGATCAGCGGTCGCAAAACCGGGATCAGATTACTCGCCGTTTCATGATTGAGCCGGAAGATTTGGGTCACGATCTGGTTCCCGCCAGTGGCGGTGGGCGCTATCGAGACCGCACTCCCCTGCAACTTTCCCTCGGCCTCGGGCACCACCTTGGAGATTCCCGCGGAATCCACGACCGCGTACCCCTGCAGGCGTAACGCCGCCAGAAACTGGTTGTAGGCGGCAGCAGGCGTCAGAGGCTTTTCGCTCGACAGGTTCATGGTGCCCTTGACCCGTGGGTCAACGACCATCGTGCGTCCGGTGATGACCGCCATCGTGCGCGCGACGGCTTCGATCTCGGCGCCCACGAAATTCAGTGTAATGGGCTCGCCAGGCTTTTGGGCCCAGGCAGCCGAAGCCAGACCCAGTACACAGCCGACACCCAGCATCAACGGCCACAGCCACACAGTCGTCTTTTTCATACCTGAACCCCAAACATCAATTCTTCTGGCGGACAAAAGGACATTTCAGCCCAGCGAAATCATCGACTTGGCGCCCTGCCGGCGACCCACCATGTTGAGCAGGTTGGCCAACGCCGATTCGCTCTGCGCATCAGCGCTCGCCTCGCCGGAAAACTTCCAGCGCGAGCCCAGCCATTGCCCAGAGCCTGTGACACGCAGCGGCCCCTCCAGGGTATGCACCTCCAGTGTCGGCGCCGCCGCGGCCACGCCGACCAGGGTGAGCCGGTAGCTGCCGATGGGCCGCAAGGTGGACAAGCGCGACGACATGCCCAGAGCATCAAGATCGATCCGACCGCGCATGATCGTACGTCCGTCGAGAGATCCTACGGACAGGCCCTGTGTGCGCAGGTGCAGCGCACCGGCCAATTGGACTGTATTCCAGGGTGCCCCGAGGGCAGCCATCATCTGCGCTGGCCACTGCGAAGCGCCATCGGCCAGAGTCACTGCAAACCCACCCCATGACGGAACCAGGTGTAACTGTTGTGGAGTCTGCATGCAGCACTCGGCCTGCACGAAAAGCTGGATGTGCGACCAAGTCCAACCCAGGCTCCACTGCAAACGCCCCGGTAACACGAACTCTTCCTGGCTGCGCCCGCGTTCTCCCAGGACCAGGCGCGCACTGCCTTGCCACACGGTCCCCGACGGCTCGACCAAGCGCACGCCAGAGTCGGGGGATGCGGACAACACCGTCGCAAGCCAGGCCGCTGGTGCATGGACCAACGCGGCGGCGGCCAACCCCAGCCCCGCGCCCAGCGCTGCCCAGCGTTTCATCATGGTGCTGCCGGCAGGTTGAATACCACGGTGCCGTCCCAGCCGGCCGCCACGCGGGTCAGTGTCGCCTGCGTCGCGACGACCCGCGCCTTCAGACGCGCCTGGCTCAGCCAAGGCGCAATGGCTTGCGGCGCGACACCTTGCAGGACGACGGTGGCGCGGTCGCCCCCGACACTGACCTGAGCGGCGGCACCGAGCCGCTGGCGCACCGACATTTCCAGTTCTCGCAGCGCGTCGTCACGGTTCAAGGGCGTACGCCCTTGCATTGGCCGCGCCAGGTCTGCCATCGATTGCATGGATTCCCGCTGGGCATCCAGCATTCTGATCTGATCTGGCGCAGCCTTCAAGACTGCTGCGGCTGGCGCGATGGCGACGAACCATACCAGCGCCAGCGACACGACAGCCACCATCGCGACGAGCAAACTTTGTTCCCGGGGCGCCAACCGGTCCCACCAGCTACGGGCCACTTGCCACCGGGTCATGGCCGGCCACCCGCGCGCACGGTGAGGCGTTCACCTTCCAGGCGCACAGAGTACCCCTGCCCGGTGAGTTTTCCGGACACCATTTCCACCTGCGCCGGGCTCAAGGCGAGCCCCTTGAGACCGAGCTGGCCGGCCGAGAAATCCATGCCCTTGGCTGTTGGCCCCTCCGGTATGGCGCCTCCCAGGGCGGACAACATGGTTTCCAGATCGCGCGGCGACAAGGCCCCACTGGATTGCCGCAACAGCGCCACCTCCCGCTCCATCTGCAATGGTGCGTCCACCACCGTCTTCACTTTCGGAAAAGACTGGGTCAATATTTGCTTGACCTGCGCGCGCCTGGCGACCAGTACCTGGTCGAGCCGCCAGGCCCAGGCATTCAGACCCGCCAGGTTGACCAGCACCAGCGCAGCGACGCCCCAGCGCGCAGCTCGCCAGGCCGGTGCATGCAGCAGCTGGCTCCAGGCCAGGCGCCCACGGCGCGCGAGGCGCCCGCGGCCGGAGATGGCGAGGTCGAACTGCGCCAGTTCCCATTCCGACGCACCACTGGCCAGCAACCCCTGCGCCGCCGGGCGGATCACCACCGCGCGGCCCAACAAACGCTCGGCCTGATCGGCCACCATGGGCTCGGCCATCACTTCGACATTGCCCAGGGTGGCGAAATCAACTGGCAGAACACTGCGCGCCATGCCCAGAAACATACAGACGACCGCGTTGGGGTCTGCCATCACCATCCGGGCGCCGTCCTCGGTACCCGATACCAACAACTGCAGTTCGCCCGCTCCTTCTTCGAGCGGTGCCAATTCCGGAACCACCCGCGAAGCCGGGCGCCCACCCAGCTCAAAAAACTGCAGCACGGCAGCCAGCCAGGCTTTGTCGCAAGCGGCGACCACGACACTGCCATCGGCCCTGCGCCGTGGTGCCAACGCCAGGGCCAGTGTGGCAGGCTCGTCCAGCAAGCGGTCTTCGAGAATACCCTCGAGGGCTGCGCGTTGCCTGCCCGTAGCCATGGGAGGCAATTTGGCCACATGCCAAGACAGGCACTGTGCCGGCACGACCAGCACCACGGAGTCGGCCCGGGGCAGGAGGTCGAGCGCTGCAGTGCCGTGGCCCTGAGCAACGCCATCACCCGCACCCAACACGTAGCGGAACTCCGTTCCGGCCGTCGGTCGGACCAACGGGAGCGCTATGGTCAAGGTGGTCATTGGGACATTGTAAGGAACGCCCCGCCAGCAAAAAGCTGTGCCGGACGTATTTCTGACAGCGCCTTCATCGTCGTGCCGGCATCAGGAAATCGGGTGGCACTGCCACCCGCTCACGCCACAGGCTGGTCACCTCCATGCCATTGCGCTGCACCAGGGAACGCTCCTCCACGACCAGGTGCTCCATGCGCAGGCGGCCACGAATTTCGAAGAACCGGGTGGTGACACTGAACTGGCTGGTGCTGAGCGCCGGTGTGCCTGCTGGCAGAGAGCCGGCGGCGGCGGCGAGGGTGCGAAACGGGGTGCGCTCGCGATCTGCGACCAATTTCCTGGCATCGGTCAGGTCCAGCCCTGGCACGCTGGCGGCCACCACTTCAGCGCTGGCCGTATTCAGATTGACCGGTGTACGCGCCGG
>JAYVRP010000938.1:0-12529 GCA_043776215.1 Rhodoferax sp.
AGCGCTGAAGGCCGCTTGCAGGGACGCACGGATATCCCGCTCAACAACGTGGGACGCGCCGCCGTGTGCGGGAGGCGGCTGCCCGAGCAAGCTGCCAACTTGCGGGTTGCCTGCAGTCCGCTGTTGCGCTGCATGCAAACGGCTCAGTGCCTGGGGCTGCAGCACGTTGCGCCGGAGCCACGCATCACGGAGATGTCCTGGGGCGAGTGGGAGGGGCAGTTGCTGCGTAGCCTGCGAGACAGGCTGGGAGACACGATGGTTGCCAATGAGGCGCGCGGTTGGGACTTCGAGCCCACCCGTGGCGAGAGTCCTCGCCAGGTGTGGGACCGCGTCGAGCCCTGGCTGGAATGCCTCGCACACGCCGGGGCCGATACGCTGGCCATCAGCCACCGCGGTGTGATCAGAGTAATTTTTGCCAAGGCCTGCGGCTGGGACATGTTGGGAAAACCGCCGGCCCGGCTCGACTGGAGTGCCTTGCATCTGTTTCAGCTGGGTACCAGTGGCCACCCGCGCGTGCTGCGTTTGAACGTGCCGCTGCTGCCAGTATCCGGAGCTGGCGCGGCGCAACGGGTGGGGTGAGCGTGGCGACGGGACGGGTTTTTTTCTACGTCCAGCATCTGCTGGGCGTCGGTCATCTGAAGCGCGCCGCAACACTGGTGGATGCCCTGACACGGGCAGGGCTCGAGGTGACCCTCGTCACTGGAGGGCTGCCGGTTACGGGTTTGCACATCCGCGCCAAGCGCTGCATTCAGTTGGCACCGGCCAGTGCGGCCGATCTGACGTTCAAGACGCTCGTCGACGCGTGTGGTGAGCCGGTGGATGACCGCTGGCGGCAAGCCAGACGTGAGCAGTTGCTGGCGGCGTGGGTTGACGCCGATCCCGATGTGCTCATTGTTGAACTGTTTCCTTTTGGCCGGCGCCAGATGCGATTTGAGCTGCTTCCGTTGCTCGACGCGGTGGTGGATTCGGCGCAAAGGCCCGTCGTTGTGTCTTCGGTCCGGGACGTGCTCGGAGGAGGGCAGGGTGATCCGGTCCGCCAAGACCAGATGCTGGCCACCTTTGACCAGTATTTTGACCACGTGATGGTCCACGGTGACCCGACGCTCATCCCCTTCGAAAGGACGTTTCGGCACGCGGCGCGATTGGCAGGGCGCCTGCACTACACCGGCTATGTGGTGGACGAGACGCCGGTGGCGAGCCATGCGGGGAGTGCGGGCCAGGATGAAGTCTTGGTGTCGGTCGGCGGCGGTGCAGTTGGGCGGCCCTTGCTGGAAGCTGCCATCCGGGCCCGTCCTTTGTCGTCGTTGAAACAACGCCGCTGGCGGCTGCTGGCTGGCGTGAATGCCAGCGACGCGGACATGGCCAGTCTGTCGGCCCTTGTTCGTGCGGATCCCGGATTTGAGCTCGAACGGCACCGCCCCGACTTGGCCCAAATGCTGGGTCGATGTGTTCTGTCGATCAGTCAGGGTGGCTACAACACGGTAATGGAAATCCTGCAGGCCGGAACCCCTTCGGTCGTCGTACCGTTTGCGGGTGGGTCGGAGACCGAGCAATCCTTGCGCGCCCGACTGATGGCGGAGAAGGGCTGGATCGAGATGGTGGAAGAACATGAACTGAGCCCGCAGGCGCTGGCGCAGGCTATCGATCAAGCGCTTGGTCGACGGGTGGCAGCCAAAGCGCCAGTCAACCTGGATGGCGCCAGGCACAGTGCGGGCCTGGTCTGCCAGTGGGTCGGGGAGCGCCGGGCATGAGTGTCGCCTGGCAGTGCTTCTTTGACGAGCTCAGGCTCTGGCGTGACGAAGGCCGCCAGGTCGAATTCTGGTGGCGCGATGATGATGCCACCCTCCCCAACGCGGCCCTTGCGCGCCTAACAGCCTTGTCACGTGATACGGGTGTTCCCCTGGCTTTGGCGGTTATTCCCGAGGGGGCACATGCGTCGCTGATGGGCGCGCATGACCCCTGCGTGACAGTTTTGCAGCATGGCGTGGCCCACCGCAACCGCGCTGGTGCCGAAGAAAAGAAAACGGAGTTTCCAGCCGCGGAGCCGATCGACAGCATGGTGCAGCACCTGCTGCAGGGCCGCCGCCATCTGGAGGCGCTGTTCGGTGCGCGCAGCCTGCCCGTGCTGGTTCCCCCCTGGAACCGGATTTCATCGCAGTGGCTGGTGCCACGCCTCGCCAGCGCCGGTTTTGCCGGGCTGAGCACCTTCACCCCGCGCCGTGCGCTTGTCCCTGCTGCCGGCCTGGTCCAAGTGAACACCCATGTTGACATCATCGACTGGCACGGCAGCCGCGGGTTCGTCGGGGACGATGTTGCCTTGGGCCAGGCGCTGCGTCACCTGCAACTCAAACGCTCGGCACAGGTTGATTCCACCGAGCCCACGGGATGGTTGACTCACCATGCCGATCATGACGAGGCGGCTTGGTACTTTATGCAGAGTTTGCTGGAGAAAACAGCAGGGGTCGGCCATCTTCACTGGCGCGGTGCACCGGAACTCTTTGTCGTGCCCGCAGTGCCCGTACTGCCCGGCGCCGCCTGATGGCGAGTCGGCAGATCAACGTACCGCCCATGCCATGTCTATCTTCTATACTCGGGCCGGAAAGGGGGTGGGCACAGAAGACCCACACCGGGTTAGCGACAAGAATTACAAAGAGTGGAGGCTGACCTGAGCCCCCACTGATGAGGAAGACAGCAGGTTTCAATACAAAGCGGGCATGTCAAACGTTCTTACGGTCAAGGATCTGAGGGTCTACCTCGATGTGGACGCTGGCACGGTCAAGGCGGTCGACGGCGTCTCCTTTCGAATTCCGGCAGGCCGCACGATGGCACTGGTCGGAGAGTCAGGGTCCGGCAAGTCGATCGTCGCGCAATCCATCATGGGGATCCTGCCGCGCGTCGCCCGGATCGAGCAAGGCGAGATCCTGTTTCACGATCCCCGGACACCGGGCACCGTCATAGACATTGCCAAGCTGGATGCGGCGGGCACTCCGATGCAGGCCATTCGCGGCGGGCGAATTTCCATCATCTTCCAGGAACCGATGACGGCGTTGTCGCCGCTGCACACGATTGGCAACCAGATTGGAGAGGCACTGGCGCTGCACCGGTCTGCGATAGGCAAAATTGAACGCCGGGCGGCCGTGGTCGAGATGTTGCGGATGGTTGGTTTCCCGGATCCGGTCAAGGCGGAGCACAGTTATCCGTTCGAGTTGTCTGGCGGCCTGCGGCAACGCGCCATGATTGCCATGGCGCTGGTATGCCGCCCCGCTCTCCTGATTGCGGACGAACCCACCACGGCGCTGGATGTGACCATCCAGGCGCAGATCCTGCAGCTGATCAAGCAACTGCAGACCGACTTGCAGATGGCCATGATGATGATCACTCACGATCTCGGCATCGTTGCCAACATGGCGGACGAGGTGGTGGTCATGTACCACGGCAAGGTCATGGAGGCGGGAACCCTGGAGGATGTCTTCCGTGATCCGCGCCATCCCTATCTGAAGGCATTGATGCGGGCGGTGCCGCGGTTCAACATGGCGCCCGGCGAACGTCTCACGCCGATCCGCGAGATCCAGGTTTCGGCGGGTCACTTGACCAAGCAGCAGGGAGCCCGCCCGGAAAACGTGGACCCTGGCGCCCCTATGCTCATCGTCCGCAACCTGACCAAACGCTTCACTACCCGCAAGACGACGCTGTTCGGTGGGAAGCCCGCGGGTGAGACTCTGGCCGTGAACGATGTGAGTTTCGAGGTGGCTCCCGGTGAATGCCTGGGCCTGGTGGGTGAGTCTGGCTGCGGCAAGACGACCACGGCCAAGATGATTCTGCGTTCGAGTCTGCCGGACTCCGGCGAGATCCTTTTCAACGACCGCGGGCGACCGCGTGACGTTCGCAAACTCGAAGGCGCAGAACTGTTTGAGTACCGGCGCCGCGTGCAGTTTGTGTTTCAGGATCCTTTCGGGTCGCTCAACCCGCGCATGACTGTCTATGACATCGTCAGCGAACCACTGGTGATTCACAACATTGGCAACGAGGATGAGCGTTTCTCGCGCGTCAAGGAACTGATCGGCCTGGTCGGGCTGGATGTCCGCCATTTGCGTCGCTACCCCCACAGCTTTTCCGGTGGTCAGCGCCAGCGCATCGGAATTGCCCGAGCGCTGGCTCTCAGCCCCGACCTGCTGATTTGCGACGAGCCAGTTTCAGCGCTGGATGTTTCGGTACAGGCTCAGGTGTTGAATCTGTTGCTTGACTTGCGTCGGGAAATGAACCTTACCTACCTGTTCATTTCGCACAACCTGGCCGTGGTGCACTACATCGCCGACCGCATCGCGGTGATGTGTGCTGGCAGGATTGTCGAGGTTGCGCGCTACGACGTGTTGTTCGCCAATCCGGTGCATCCCTACACCAAGGCCTTGCTGGCTGCGGTGCCGGAACCCGACCTGGACCGCAAGCTCGATTTCAATGCATTGATGGAGGGTAAGGCGTCCATCCCCGGTGCCTGGCCCCAGCCATTTCGTCTGGACGGCGTTTCGCCAAACGGAATGATCGATATCGGGGATCACCATTTTGTCCGCGCCCATGCGGATGCTGATTTTGCGGAGTTGCGAGCATGACCGGTAGATCCTTGTCGGTAGGCCCCAGGAATGCGGTTCGCGCCGTCGGTGTCGCGCTGATGCTGGCCGCTGCGCCTGTACTGTGGGGTGCAGCGCCGGCCAAGCTGGTCGAGACGCCCATGCTGCTGGACGACGTGAACGCCAAGAAGTTGCCGCCGGTGAAGCTGCGCCTGCCGGACAACCCGCTGGTGGTCACGATGGACGGAAAGACCAGCGAACTTGGTCAGCATGGCGGCACGCTGAACATGCTGATCGGGCGTGCGCGCGATGTTCGAATGATGATGGTTTACGGGTATGCCCGCCTTGTCGGGTACGACACCAACCTCAAAATCGTCCCCGACATGCTTGAAACCATCGAGGTCAAGGAGGACCGGGTCTTCACGATGAAGTTGCGCAAGGGGCACAAGTGGTCTGACGGGCAGCCTTTCACAAGTGAGGATTTTCGCTATTACTGGGAGGACGTCGCCAATGACAAGGACCTGACCCCGACCGGGCCACCGGTCAACTTGCTGGTCGCTGGTGCGTCGCCCAAGGTCGAGTACCTTGACAAGACGACGGTTCGCTACACCTGGACAAAACCGAACCCGGAGTTCCTGGCGCAGATGGCGGGCCCGTCGCCGCTGTTCATCTTCCGGCCGGCGCACTACCTCAAGCAGTTTCACAAAAGGTACACGCCCAAGGTCGTCGAGATGGAAAAGTCCGACGCGGGAAAGCGATCGTGGGCCGCGATCCACAACCGCGAAGACAACATGAACAACTACGACAACCCGAACTTGCCGACGTTGCAGCCGTGGATCAATACCACCAAGCCGCCGGCGGACCGCTTCGTCGGTGTGCGCAATCCATTCTTCCACCGGGTGGACTCGGCCGGGCGCCAGCTTCCCTACATCGACCGCCTGATACTGCCGATCGCGGATGGCAAGCTGATCCCTGCCAAAGCCGGTGCGGGCGAGTCGGATCTGCAAGCCCGCGAAATCCAGTTCGGTAACTTCACCTTTCTGAAGAAGGGCGAGAAGGCCAACAACTACCACACTTTGTTGTGGCGTACGGCCCAAGGCTCGCAATTCGCCCTGTATCCGAATCTCAATGTCAACGATCCTGTCTGGCGCCTGCTGTTTCGCGACGTGCGGTTCCGCCGCGCCTTGTCGATGGGGATCGACCGTGCACAGGTCAACCAAGTGCTGTACTTCGGTCTGGCATCTCCCAGCAACAACACGGTGGTGTCGGAGAGCCCGCTGTATCGCAAGCAATACCAGAGCCAGTGGACCCAATTCGACCCGAAGGCAACGAACAAGTTGCTCGACGAGATCGGGCTCAAGCGTGGTCCGGATGGTATTCGGCGCCTGTCGGACGGGCGCCCCCTGGAGATCATCGTCGAGACCGCCGGTGAAACAACGGAGCAGACCGATGTGCTGGAACTGATCAGGGCCACATGGAAGGAGGCCGGAATCAAGCTCTTCAGCAAGCCCTCGCAACGGGATGTCTTGCGCAACCGGGTCTTTTCCGGTGAGGCCATGATGTCGGTCTGGTTCGGCATCGACAATGCGTTGCCCACTGCTGATACGTCGCCTGACGAACTCACACCCGTGAGCCAGATCCAGCTGCAGTGGCCGAAATTCGGCCAGTTCCACGAGACCGCGGGCAAGTCTGGCGAGGCGCCTGACATGCCTGAAGCGATCGAGTTGATGAAGTTGCGCGATGCATGGCGCGGGGAAACCCACGACGGACGCGAGAAGATCTGGCATCGCATACTGTCCATGCATGCCGATCAACAGTTCTCCATCGGTGTCGTGAACGGTGTGCAACAGCCCGTGGTCGTGAACAACGCACTGAAGAACGTTCCAGAAAAGGGCTTGTACAACTGGGAGCCTGGATCATTTTTCGGCATGTACCGACCCGACACGTTCTGGTTCACCGACGCGCGCCGGAACTGAAGACGTGCTGGCCTATACGCTACGGCGCATTCTGCTGATGATCCCGACGTTGCTGGTCATCAGCTTCGTCACCTTTGTCATCATCCAGTTGCCTCCGGGCGACTACCTCTCGAACCAGATTGCGGAGTTGCGCAGCCAAGGTGATACGGCGGCGCTGGAGAAGGTCCAGTTCCTGCGACATCAGTTCGGGCTCGACAAATCGTTCCTGGAGCAGTACGCGACCTGGATCGGTATCTGGCCTGGCGAACGCGGATTCTCGGGGCTGATTCAGGGTGATTGGGGCTGGTCTTTCGAGTACAACCTGCCGGTTCTGGATGTCGTCGGTGACCGTTTGGTGTTGTCGTTTGTCCTGAACATCACGGTGATCCTGTTCACGTGGGCCGTGGCGTTCCCCATCGGTTTTTATGCAGCCACGCACCAATACAGCTGGGGAGACCACGGTTTGTCGCTGCTGGGGTATGTCGGTCTTGCGACGCCCAATTTCCTGCTGGCACTGGTATTGATGTACTTCGCCAATGTGCAGTTTGGACTGTCGATCGGCGGCATGATGGACCCGCAATACCTGGGCCAGCCGATGAGCTGGGCCAAATTCATCTCGGTTCTGTCGCACTTGTGGATTCCCGTGGTCGTGATCGGGACGTCGGGTACTGCTGGCATGATCCGCCGGTTGCGGGCCAACCTGCTGGACGAATTACAGAAGCAGTACGTGGTGACTGCACGTAGCAAGGGCATGCCTCCCATGCGCTTGTTGATCAAGTACCCACTGCGCATGGCCCTCAATCCATTTGTCGCTGATATCGGTAATCTGCTGCCCAGCGTGATTTCCGGCTCGGCGATTGTGTCGGTCGTGCTCTCCCTGCAGACCGAAGGCCCGATGCTGCTGGATGCCCTGCAGAGCCAGGACCAGTACCTGGCGGGCTCGTTCCTGATGTTCCTGGCGCTGTTGACGGTCATGGGCATGTTCATTTCCGACCTGTTGCTGGCGGCACTGGATCCACGCATTCGTCTCACGGGAGAGGTCACCAAATGAGTGGAGATCAACCCGTCGGCGACAAACTGGAGCATTACGTATCGGCGGCGCCCTTCGAGCCGCAGTCGGTCGAGACGCTGAGTGCCGAGCAGGAGGAGTTCTACCGCGCCTCGCAGTGGCGGATCATGTGGTGGAAGTTTCGCCGCCACCGGATCGCCGTGTTCTGTGCCGTGATCCTGGTCATCCTCTACCTGTCTTCGCTGGTCTCCGAAGTTCTGGCGCCGTATGGCTTGAATACCCGGGACTCGCAGCACATCTATGCGCCGCCACAAACCGTGGGACTGCTTCACGAGGGGCGGTTCGTGGGCCCTTTCGTGTATGGCTACAGCATGAAGCTCAACCTGGAGACGATGAAGCGGGAGTTCACGTCGGATCCGGAGAAGGTGCAACCCTTGCGGTTCTTTTGCCGTGGTGATGACTATGAGTTCTGGGGCATGCTCGACGGCAATTTCCATCTGGTGTGTCCCGCCGCAGGTGGTACCTTGTACCTGCTGGGCACGGACCGTCTGGGGCGTGACATGTTGTCGCGCATCATTTACGGAACCCGCATTTCGCTCACTGTCGGCCTGCTCGGAATTGCTGTCAGCTTCCTGATCGGCATCACCTTGGGTGGAATCTCCGGCTATTACGGGGGCTGGATCGACACCCTGATCCAGCGACTGATCGAAATGGTGCGCTCATTTCCCGAGTTGCCGTTGTGGATGGCATTGTCTGCGGCCCTGCCGGTGACGTGGAGCCCCATCCTGATCTACTTTGGCATCACGGTCATTCTCGGCCTGCTCGACTGGCCGGGTCTGGCGCGCTCGGTGCGGTCCAAGTTCCTGGCCCTGCGCGAGGAAGACTTCGCAGTGGCAGCGGTGTTGATGGGCGCAAGCCCGGCGCGGGTGATCGGAAGGCATCTGCTTCCCAGTTTCACCAGCCACCTGATTGCATCTTTGACACTTTCCATACCCAGCATGATTCTCGGTGAAACGGCCTTGTCGTTTCTGGGTCTGGGGCTGCGGCCACCCATCACGAGCTGGGGGGTGCTTCTCAACGAGGCCCAAAACATCAATGTCGTGGCCCTGTATCCCTGGCTGATGTTGCCCGTGGTGCCGGTGTTCGTCGTGGTTCTGGCGTTCAACTTCATGGGTGATGGACTGCGCGACGCGGCCGATCCTTACAACTAGGTCCCGCCATGGAACGCGGGTTGTTCGGGTTCATCTTCAAATACAGCCGGCGCGATCAGTTGATGATCGTGCCATTGGTCGTGTTGTCGATGCTGTTTTATTACGCATCGTTGGACCTTCCCAAGACCATCATCAACCAACCGATCCAGGGCAAGGGCTTTGCAAGCCCGGATTCAACGGCGAATTTCTTCCGTATTTCCTTTTCGCTGCCCGAGTTTCTCGGTGGCGCGTCGTTCCGGATCTTTGAGGGGTTTCCGCTGGAGCGCACGCCTTACCTGTTGGCGCTGACCTTCAGTTTTCTGGCGCTGATCATCATCAGCGGCTGGATCAAGTTCCAGATCAACACCATGAAGGGCTGGATGGGCGAGCGCATGTTGCGCCGTTTGCGGTACGACCTGTTTGACCATATCCTGCGTTTCCCCTTGCCGCACTTCAGGCGTGTCAAGTCCGCGGAAATGGCGACCATGATCAAGGACGAGGTAGAGCCGCTCGGCGGCTTTGTGGGCGAGGCGGTGATCACGCCCCTGTACCTGGGAGGCCAGGCGCTGACGGCACTGTTCTTCATTCTGTTTCAGCATGTTTACCTGGGCATGGTCGCATTCGGCATGGTCATGATCCAGGCCGTGATCATTCCGAAAATGCGCCGTCGCCTGCTGGTGCTGTCGCGCGAGCGGCAGATTGCGGCGCGCCAATTGGCGGGCCGTATCGCCGAATGCGTCGATGGCGTGGTGGAGATTCACGCCCACGACACTTCGAATTACGAGCGTGCGGAGTTTTCGGCCAGGCTCGGGCGTTTATTCCTGATTCGATTCGAGCATTACCAGCGCAAGTTCCTGATCAAGTTTCTGAATAACCTGTTGTCGCAGATCACGCCCTTTTTGTTTTACCTGGTCGGCGGGTATCTGGCCATCGTCGGGCGCTTGGACATCGGAGCCCTGGTCGCGGTCATCGCGGCCTACAAGGACCTGCCAGGCCCGGTCAAGGAACTGATCGACTGGGACCAGGAGCGCATGGATACGAGCATCAAGTATGCACAGGTGATCGAGCAGTTCACCGTTGACGATCTTGCCACCACCAGTGCGCAGCAGGTGATCGAGGCGCCCCATCTGCCAACAGAAGGGACCATCCGGGCCAGCAACCTGTCGCTGCTGGACGACTCAGGGTCGAAAGTGGTCGACAGCGTGTCGTTCGAGAACCGGCTGGACGACCATGTGGCCATTGTGGGACCCAACGGCTCCGGTGCCGGCGAGGTGGCCTTGATGCTCGCAAGCCTGATCCGGCCGGCGGGCGGATCAGTGGAAATGGGTGGCGTGGATATGACGCGGGCACCGGAGGCGGTCACGGGGCGGGCGATTGCCTATGTCGGGTCCGCCGCGTATCTGTTTCCGGTCAGCGTGCGCGAAAACCTGCTGTACGGGCTCAAGCACCGGCCCATGGGCGAGGCCACGTACGACAGCGACGAACGTCGAACGCGGGACCGTCAACTGCAGGAAGCTGCGCGCGCCGGCAACTCTGTTCTGGATATCAACGCCCAGTGGCTCGACTATGCCTCTGCAGGTGTCGTCGGGCCGCAGGACATGGAGGACCGGATTCTGCAGGTTCTCAAGACGGTCGACCTGGAGGAGACACTGTTTGAAATCGGGCTCAAGAGCGCAGTCAATTCAGTGCACAGCCCCGGCCTGCCCGCAGACATCTTGCGTGCCCGCGAAACAATGCGCGAGCGGCTGAGCCATCCGGATGTCATGGATCTGGTGGAACGTTTTGACGTGGCGCGCTACAACCGCAACGCCACGATGGCTGAAAACCTCTTGTTTGGCACCCCCGTGGGGAAGGTGTTCGACATGGAAAGCCTGGCGCTGAATCCCTATGTGCGCAAGGTCCTGGCCGACACCGGGTTGTCCGGTGACCTGCTCAAGGTGGGCCACAAGTTGGCTGAAACCATGCTGGAGTTGTTCAGCGACCTGCCGCCAGGCCATGAACTATTCGAGCGTTTCAGCTTCATTGCGTACGACGACCTGCCCGACGTCAAGGACATCCTGTCGCGTGTTGCGTCGATGGGGCTGGAGCGTATCTCGGAGGGCGACCGAAGCCTGCTGCTGGGGCTTCCATTCAAGCTGATTGTGACCAAACACCGTTTGGGATTGATCGACGAGACCCTGGAGAACCGCATCCTGGAAGCGCGGCGCCAGTTCGCCGGCCACTTGCCACCACACATGCGCGGCGCCATCGCATTTTTCGATCCCCTGCAGTACAACAACGCAGCATCCTTGCAGGACAACATTCTCTTCGGCAAGATCGCGACGAGCCAGGCGGGTGGTAGCGCCCAGATTGGCGCACTGATGCGCCAGATCCTCGACGAACTGAAACTTCGCTCGCTGGTCTTGATGATCGGGCTGGACTACCAGGTCGGGACTGGCGGCGCCAGACTGTCGGTTCCGGACCGTCAGAAGGTGGCGATCGGGCGTGCCCTGCTCAAGCGGCCGACCGTGCTGGTGCTGGACCAGGCGGCCGCGGTGCTGGATACTGATGCTCAGAACCGCCTGGTGGCGAGTGTGCTCGGGTGCAGGGCCGGATGCTCCGTGTTTTGGGTCCTCAACCGCATGGATCTGGCGGACCGGTTTGGCCGCGTTCTGGTAATGGAGCACGGCCGACTGGCCGAATGCGGCACCTACAGTGAGCTGATGGCGCGGGACGGCACCTTGCGTAGACTACTCAAGACCGGTTAGCACAATTCAAGGAGGATCGACATGAGTTTGGAACAGGAAGTCGAACTGATCCGCAGGTTCCCGATCTTCAGCAAGATCGCACCGGCGAAGCAGAAACTGCTGTGCTTCAGCAGCGAACGCCTGACCTACAGTGCGGGCCAGGAGATCTTTCATGCCGGTGCAGTTGGTGACGCGTGTTACGTCGTGATCGAAGGCACCATCGAAATCTCGGTCGACCTGCCCAAGGGGCCGCTGGTGATTGGCACCATGGGCAGCAACGAAATCATTGGCGAGATCGCAATTTTCGGCCACGTGCCGCGAACAGCCACGGCCACGGCCAAGACCCGGCTCGAGGTTTTGCGCATATCAGCGGATCTTTTTCGCAGTGTGATCCGCGAAAATCCGGATGCCGCCATTGAACTGATTCGTATCCTGGCGGCGCGCCTGGCCAACACAACGGCCCACTTGTCCAGATTGTCGAACCAGGGCGCCACCTGATCCCAACGTGCCCTTCAGTCGCCTGCCCATCGACGGATGCACGTGGTGTGCAGGTCTCACGCGGCTTGCAAAACGTAGCTTTGGGTCGGCAGCGCGAAACCCTTGAGTTGGAGTGCCGCTCCTGCGCGTACGGCGTTCGTAGGCAGGTTGCTGCCTACGAGCTCGATGGTGCGCAGGTCGATCAGCACTTCACCGTGCGCGGCCTCGGAACACAGCCGCGATGCCAAGTTCACTGGTGATCCCACGGCCGTGTATTCCAGCCGTGATGCGCCGCCGATGACCCCCACGGTGGCAAAACCGCTGGCGACGCCCACACCCACACCCAGGTGCAGTTCCGAGTTCGACCAGCGCGTCGTCAAGGCTATGCCGACGGACCGTATTTGCCTGGCCAATTCCAGCGCGCGCTGGGCGTGGTCGGCAAATGCAATCGGCGCGCCGACCAGAATCAGGACACCATCACCCGCCTGGTCCTTGATGGTTCCTCCGCACGCCGCAGCGGCGGCCCCTACGGCATCGTAGTACTCCCGCAAAATGCCGATCACCCGCTTGGACGACGTCGCGGCGGAAAATGCGGTGAACCCGCGCA
>JAYVRP010000939.1:0-47406 GCA_043776215.1 Rhodoferax sp.
TTCAAGCTGCTGCGGCCAGTAATCGCGTTGAATCAAATGGAACGCTGACCACTCAAAATCCCGTTCGCGCTGAGCCTGTCGAAGCGCCTGCCCTGAGCTCGTCGAAGGGAGCCTGTCGAAGCGCCTGCCCTGAGCTTGTCGAAGGGAGCCTGTCGAAGCGCCTGCCCTGAGCTTGTCGAAGGGAGCCTGTCGCAGCGCCTGCCCTGAGCTTGTCGAAGGGAGCCTGTCGAAGCGCCTGCGCTGCCGGAAGTGGCGTGCCGACACGGGGTTGCTGCGGTCAATCGCCGGACCGATCGGATGCAGTCACCTGGTGCGCAAGCGCCATGCTTGACGGGGCTTGCCGTTCAAAACGGCGCGAGAATCAAGGGACCGCGCCAGTACCTGAAGCATTTCACACGGCCAAGCCAAAGTTTCTCAATGACCCTCGTCAAGTCCAAACAGCGCATTGCCGATCACGGAGAAGTCTTCACGCCCGCGTGGATGGTCAAGGCCATGCTCGACCTCGTGCAGGAAGAGACCCACCGCATCGATGCACGCTTCCTGGAGCCCGCCTGTGGCAGCGGCAACTTCCTGGTGCAGGTGCTTCAGCGCAAACTTGCCGCCGTGGAGCTGAAATACGGCAAGTCCGAATTCGAGCGACGGCACTATGCGCTGCTGGCGCTGATGTGTATCTACGGCATCGAGCTGCTGCCGGACAACATCGCCGAATGCCGCGCCAACCTGCACGACATCTTTGCCGGCTACCTGAATCTCGATGAGACTTCCGATCTGGTCCGGGCTGCCTTCCATGTGTTGTCGATCAACCTGGTGCACGGCGACGCGTTGACCATGAAAGGCAGCAATGGGGCGCCGATAACCTTTGCGGAGTGGGGCTACCTGGGCAAAGGCAAGTTCCAGCGGCGTGATTTCCGATTCGACGTCCTGACCCACTCGTCGGCTTTCAGCGCGGAGGATTCGCTCTTCGCCCACCTGGGCAAAAACGAAAATCAACAAGAGCGAGAAGGTCAAGGCGCTGAAGAACAAGGCCAGGGATCAAGAGGTGTCGGTGAAGGAAAAGAAGCAACTCTCCGACGAGGAGAAGGAAACCAAGTCCAAGCGAAAACTCGTGCAGGAAAAGCTGATCAAGTTCGCGACGCGCATACCGGCGTTCACGTACCTGACGGACTTCCGCGAGAATACGCTGCAGGACGTGATCACCAAGCTGGAGCCGGACCTGTTCTTGGCCGTCATCGGCCTGACCGTGACGGACTTTCATCTGCTCGTGCGGCTCAAGGTTTTCAACACCGAGCAGATGAACCAGGCGGTATTCGCGTTTCGGCGCTACGAGGATGCGTCGCTGTGGTACACGGGCGTCGAGAGCCACCAGGGGCTGACGCACTACGGTTTGTATGACACCGTGGTGGCGCGGGAGTGATTGCGGATCGGCCTTGCTGCGCAGCAGTGGGCCGGTGGCCGTCATCTGCGCGGCTGCGCGGGTTGGTAGTCGAGCCTTGCTTCAATCATGGCGCAGTCCTAAAGTAACGAGGTGAGCGCGACAGCAGGAAATTCGGAGTGCCTGCGGCATATGCGGTGAAAGCCGACCTTGGTAATGGGGCTGGCCGGCCGTGCGCGCAACCCAAATCGGTCGCGCTAAGCGCTGCCTTGCAAGCGACCTCGTCGGGCCCGTCCGGCACCACCAGCGCGCGACAGCGTCTCGCGGCATCACACGTTGCACCGTGAATACCCTCTGCCCGGCGCGCGGGCCAAAGGCAATGCGGTAAGTACATTCCGCCGCCTGCAGCGGCCTGAGCGCGCGGGCCGCAGCCATGACACACCGCCTGACCACCATCGCCGCGATGGATGGCACGCAAATGCATCATCCATCCGTGGACGTTGCCCCATCCTTGCGCGCACGCATCGCCGACATCTGCACGCGCTACCACGTTCGGCGGATGAGTCTATTTGGCTCCATGGCCACAGGGGCGCAACGCCACGATAGCGATGTGGACTTGCTTGTCGAGTTCATCCCTGGCGAGGCTCCCAGTGGCTTCAGGCTGGTCGACATGCAGGAAGAGTTGGTCGCCGCGTTTGATGGTCGCCCGGTGGATCTGTCTTTTCCGTCGGTGTTGCGCAACGCCTACCGACGCAAGTCTATCGAGCCGCAGTTGCAGGCGCTCTACCAATAGCTGCCATGGGCCGTACCCGGGCCCACGTCACGGACATGCTGGCGTTTGATCGCGAGTTGGGGCAATTGCTGGCTGGCAGGAGCCTGCCTCAGTTTCTGGGCGACCGGGTGCTTTGCCTGGCCGCTCTGCTGGGGCCGCTGGAGGTGCTGGCGCAGGAACTGTCTTGAGGCCAGGGCTGCGGGGGTCGGGCGCTGGACGACAAGCCTGCCGTCGGAGGTTGTAAGCGGAAGGGGTCGCGGGTTGCAAACGCGCCGTTCTTGGTTCCGGCTGAATGCCTCGTCAATGAAGACGCACACACACTTGGTTCTGGCCAAACATGGACTTGTTTGATAGTTGGCTCATGCACGCTGTCCTGACCAGCAAGATTCCGGAAATCGCCATACTGTGTGATCGCTACGGGGTGTCCCATCTGGAGCTGTCTGGTTCGGCTGTGGGGGCAGACTTCGATCCCGAGTCCAGCGACTATGACTTCCTTGTGGAGCTTGACGACCGCGCGACCGGATCTCGCATCCGAAGGTGGCTGGGCCTTGCGGACGCGTTGGAGGCTCTGCTTGGCAGGCATGTCGATCTTGTCAATCCGCGATCAATACGCAACCCGTACTTCCTGCAAGCAGTCAACAACAGCCGAGTCCTCATCTATGACCGACATGACGCCCTAGCGGTTGGTTGATGCGCTGGAAATAAGACTTTCAAACGGCATGTTTTCGGGTCCACTGGGACGGACTCGCCCGCTCAGGGCTGATCTGCTGAGGAGTTCTGGAGGAGTGTAGGCCTGGTTGATCGCACACTGAGCAGCCCTGAGCAGCCCTGAGCAGGCGAGCCCGTCCCGGTGAGCACGCAAACATACCGTTCCGGCAACTCGGCCGTTCAACTTAGCCGCAAGCAGGTACGTCGGTAGCCGGATCAAAAACGACACGCGCTCATCATTGCTCTCAAACACCGGCACAGGCGCGCCATTGGCCGCCATCCATTTCAGAACTCCCGGAATTCCGGTGGCGCGACGCGCGGCCAGATCCAGCTCAATCGAGTACCCACCGATGCGCCGGTTGCGGGAGCGGCGGCTTACCGCGCGGCCGGTCCGCAATTCATCTTGCAGCCTGACGGGAAGTTTGTTGGCAGGCGACCGGGCGTGCTCCGACAGGGGATTGGCAAACTCTAGCTTGGGCGGACGCCGGAAATCCGGCCGACGGATTGGCGCAGCGCTGCACCGGCGCATTTTCAGTTCGCTCCAGAGAGTGAATATTCACGCGCCCCAATGTGTCATTTGCACTGTCATTTGCACTGTCATTTGCAACTTTCATTTGCACTTGACGCGGCGCATGCATGCGCGCAAGCTCTGACCTCCATCGACATAATTGCGACTGGCGGGCGCCGCTGCGAATGCGACGAAGAGGTCATGATATGCAGAGGATAAATCCCTTGAAACCCTTGTCCGCCAACGCTTTGGGGCCTATTTTCTTGCGCCTCGGAGATGCGCCATGAAGCGCCGCGCCGTGTTGATCCCGCTCGCAGCCGGTGCGCTCGCACCGCTCACCTCATTCGCCCAGCAGCCCGCCCGAATCGCCTGGCTCGGCCCCGGCACCGTCAGCGGCGACCGCCAGTTCCTCGACGCCTTCAAACTCGGCTTGCAGCAGAACGGCCTGGTCGAAGGCCGCGATTATCTGCTCGACGACCGCTATGCCGACGGCCACTACGAGCGCTTTCCCGATCTCACGCGCGAGATGCTGGCGCGCCAGCCTGCGGTGCTGATCGTCGCCACCATCAGTTCGGTGCGCGCCGCGCAGCAACTGACGAAAACGGTGCCGATCGTCTTTGCGACGCTCAATGATCCGGTCGAAGCGGGCCTCGTCGCGAGTCTCGCGCGGCCCGGCGGCAACACCACCGGCATCTCGAATCTCGCTGAAGACCCGACTGGCAAGCTGCTCGAAACCTTGCGCACCGCCGCCCCCGAAGCGAAGCGCATCGGCGTCTTGCTCAACCCGAACAATCCGTCCAACCTGACATTGCTCGCGCGTACGGCCACGCTCGGCGCAACCCTTGGCCTGACGATACTGGGCGCCGAACTGGCGCAGCCGGAGCAGCTTGAGACCACCTTCGCGGCACTCGTCAAACAGCGGCCCGATGCCTTGCTGGTGCACTCCGACGCGATGGTAAACGGCCTGCGCGAGCGGATCAGCGCGCTGGCCTTAAAGCACCGCCTGCCCGGCATTGGCGTGCCGGAGTTTGCGCAAGCCGGCCTGTTGCTCGGCTTCGGCTCCTCGCGCACTGACAACCACCGGCATGCCGCGACCTATGTGAAAAAAATTCTTGGCGGCGCCAAGCCCGCAGATTTGCCGGTGGAGCAGGCGTCGCGCGCCGTGCTGTGGGTCAACTTGAAAGCTGCCAGGGCGCTCGGCATCAAGTTGCCGGAGGCGATTTTGATCCAGGCAACCAAGGTGATCGAATGAACCTGGAAACGGCAGTTGGATGCGCCCGAGCATGCCCCGATGGGCGTGCTCGGGCAAAGGTCGCCCGCAAGTGCAGTGTTGCGTTCTTTTTGGAACTTGAGCGGCGATTGGCGCCAATGACCTTCTCCAGGATGTCAGCAGCGCTCCTGGTCCAGATGAATGGCCTTGGGTTGATGTTGTGATGGGCGACGTACTGGTCGATGGCGCTGACCAATTCGGGCACGCTGTCTTGTCTTGCTCTCTCAGCCCGGTGCTTCGCGGTTCAGCCGCTTGATCATGAAGTCCGCCGCCTGCTGGATGTGTTGCAGGGCCAGTTTCTCGGCCTTCTTGCCATCACCGGCGATCACCCCATTCAACAGGGCTTCGTGCTGGTCCCAGATGTCGCGCGGGCGTTCATCACGCAACAACACCTCGCCCATCACGCGCTGGGTGTTGATCCAGTGGGACTCCATGGCCGCCGCGATGAGCGGGTTCCCGGACAGCGCGTAGATGAAGGCGTGAAAGGCGATGTCGGCGTCGATCATCGCGGCCACCGAACCGCGTGCGACCGCCTTGCGCCCGGCCGTGATCAGCGCCGGCCCTTGTTGCGCGGCGCGCGCTGCGTTGCGGTCGGCCGCCTTGCGGAAGGCAAGACCTTCGACCACAGAGCGCATGTCGTACATATTGCGCACGTGCTCCAGATCAAGATCGGCTACCTGCAGCCCACGCCCGGGCGCATCGCGCAGCACACGCAGCTTGCGCAGCACCAAAAGCGCCTGCTGGACGGGTTGCCGCGACACACCGAGCTCTTGCGCGATCTGCTCCTGAATGATGCGCGAGCCCGCCGGCAGCTTGCCCGAAGCGATCTCGGCGAGGATCGCGTCCTGCACCTGCTGCACCAGGCCGGGTTGGATGGCAAGGGTTTTCATGAACGCATTGTCATGCGCCGGCGCGCCAGCGTCGCTCGGCGTCGTCCCAGGCCGCCAGAGCTTGCAGGTCCGGCACCCACGCAAGGCCCGATTTGGCGTCGGAAGATGCAGCCTCCGGTGTCACCACCACGTCAAGCAGGGCCGGGCGATGCGCCAAGGCGCGGGCAATGGCACCGGGCAGGTCCTCGGCCTTCTCGACCCGTTCGGCATACATGCCGAAAGCGCGGGCCATCGCCGCGTGGTCGGCGAATTGCAGCCGGGTGCCCACGACCTTGCCGTGGGTCTCCTGCTGGTCCCGAACCTCGATTGCCCACGAGCCGTTGTTGGCCACCACCACCAGCACCGGTGCCTGGTGGCGTACCGCCGTATCCAGCTCCATGGCATTGAATCCGAAGGCACCATCCCCGGTGGCCACCACAACCGTGCGAGCCGGACAAGCCAGACTCGCCGCGATGCCGAACGGCGTGCCCACGCCGATACATCCGAGCGGGCCCGGATCCAGGTAGGTAGACGCCGGCAGCCCGACGCGGGCGAAGCTCAGGAAGTCGCCGCCGTCGGCTACTACCACCGCGTCGGGTGGTAGCTGCTCGCGCAGCGCAGCGAGCACACGGTTGGGGTGCATGCGCCCGTCCTTGCCCGGCGCTGCGGTGCGCATGGAAGCCATCAACTTGTCGGATCGCTCCACATGCCTGGCACGCAGATTGGCAGCCCATGCCGGCTCCGTTGCTGCAGTGCGATCCCCTGCGGCAGCAAGGATGGCTTGCAGGGCCAACACTGGCGTGGCGAACAGCTCGACCGCGCCACGGCGGTTGTCGTTCAACTCGGATGCAGCGTCAGCGATACGCAGGAAGCGGGCACTGCCAAACACGGCCGGCGATCCGTATGCGAGCTGGAAGTCGAGGCGACGCCCCACGGTTACCACCAGGTCAGCCTGGCCCATCACGCCGCCGCGCATCGCCCCGACAACCGCCGCATGCGTGTCCGGGACGAGCCCGCGACTCTCGCCGGTGTCAAGGTAGGCGGCGTTCAGTCGGGTCAGCAGCGTGCAGAGCACGTCTCCCGCGCCGTGGGCACCGCGCCCTGAGATAAACAAGGGGCGTTTGGCTGTCCACAAAAGTTCAACTGCAGCCCGTACGGCAACTTCGTCGGGTGCCATGCGAGGTGCTTGCCGGGGCATGAAA
Organism: Rhodoferax sp.; assembly: GCA_043776215.1. Taxonomy (GTDB): domain Bacteria; phylum Pseudomonadota; class Gammaproteobacteria; order Burkholderiales; family Burkholderiaceae_C; genus CAISIP01. The sequence continues at coordinate 6,702 of JAYVRP010000939.1, forward strand.
TGCTCGGGCAGCTGCACCACTTGCGGCACCTCGGCACGCAGGGTATCCACCGGAAAGTCCAGGTACACGGGGCCGGGGTCGCCGCCCTGCCCGAGCGCGCGCGAAACGGCCTGGTCGAGATCCTGCAGCACCAGCGACGGCTCGCGCACCGTGCGGGCGTAGCGGGTAATCGAACGGACCAGGTCCGTGTGCACCATGTCCTGCAAGGCGCCCCGGTTCTCCTGCGCACGAGGCGGCACTCCCGAAAGAATCAGCACGGGCGTGCGCGCGGCATGGGCGTTGGCGATTCCTGTCATGGCGTTGGTCACGCCCGGCCCGGCAGTGACCAGCGCAACTCCGAAGCCGCCGGTCAACTGCGCTTCGGCATGGGCCATGAACACAGCGGCACGCTCGTCACGCACATCGATGATGCGAATGCCTTCCGCATCCAGCCGCATCCAGATCGGCATGATGTGGCCGCCACACAGGGCGTAGACCCGCTGCACGCCACGCTGCCTGAGGAACCGCGCGATGACGCCGGCGGAAGACTGCGCGCTGATGGGCTGGATCGGCATGGGGGTTCTCCTGTGGATCGGCAGTGCTTTGCAAAAACCGCGATGATAGCGAGTATATGAACTCTGAATTCAGAGTTCAACAAATTTCCAACCAAAACCTGCCGCCATGACAAAACTGCTCACGATCTCCGATGCTGTGGCCACCCATGCCCGTCTGACGCCACGCAAGGTCGGCGCGCGAGACTCGCAGCGAAGCCTGACGTACGCCGAGTGGGACGAGCGCGCCACGCGCCTGGCCACCGGGCTCCTGGGGCTGGGCTTGCGCAAAGGCGACCGAGTCGCCGTGGTAGCCACCAACTGTCTGGAGTGGCTGGAAATCTACGTCGCGCTCGCGCGCGGCGGCCTGGTGGCCGTGCCCGTCAACTTCCGCCTCACTGCCGCCGAGATCGCCTACATCGCGCATCACGCCGAAGTTTCAGCGCTGCTTGCCGGGTCCGAGTTCTGCGCCATGCTCGATACGATCTGCGACGAGCTTGCGCTGTGCGCCGGTCGTTGGGTCGTCATCGGCCCAGCGCCGACCCCAAAGTGGTTGCCCTATGAGGACCTGGTGGCCTCCGGCAGCGCCGCAGCAGGATTCGAGGCCGTGCAACCGGATGACCTGTGCGCACTGATGTACACCTCGGGCACCACCGGTCGCCCCAAAGGTGCCATGCGCAGCCACGGCGGCAGCAGTCTGATTGCGCTGGCGACAGCTCTGGAAATGGGCTTCACCCGCGACGACACGGGCCTGCTGGTGATGCCGCTGTGCCATGCGAACTCTCTTTATTTCGGCACCACATTCATCCACCTGGGCGCTACCTGCGTCGTGGATGACAGGCGCAGCTTCGATCCCGAGTCACTGCTGGCGACGCTGGCACAGGACAAGGTAACGTTCACCTCGCTCGTGCCCACGCACTACATCATGGTGCTGTCGCTGCCCCCGGAAGTGACGCGCCGTTACGACGTAAGCAGTGTGGGCAAATTGCTCATCTCTTCCGCGCCGGCACGCAAGGACACCAAGCTGGGAATCCTCGAGCTGTTTCGCAACGGCAAGCTCTACGAACTGTACGGGTCGACCGAGCACGGGTGGGTCACACTGCTGCGGCCGCACGAACAAATCGACAGGCTGGGTTCGGTGGGGCGTGAATGGGCCGGCAGCGGGCCGATCCGGATTCTCGACGAACGTGGTTGCGAGGTCCCGGACGGCGCCGTTGGCGAGCTCTACGCGCGCACCGCCTATGTGTTCGACGGCTACTGGAAGAATCCCGAGAAGACGGCCGAAGTATTTCGCGGCGACTGGAGCTCGGTCGGTGACATGGCGCGACGCGACGGCGACGGCTACATCTGGCTGGTGGACCGCAAAAGCAACATGATCATCAGCGGCGGCGAGAACGTGTACCCATCCGAAGTGGAAAGCGTGCTTGGGGCTTTCCCCAAGGTGAAAGACGTCGCTGTCGTCGGTGTCGCCCATCCAAAGTGGGGCGAAGCCGTGCACGCTGTGGTCGTGCTGCACGAAGGTCAGTCGTCGACGGCGCAGGAAGTGCGGGACTGGTCCAGGCAGCGGTTGGCCGGTTTCAAATGTCCGACGTCGGTGAGCTTTATCGCCGACACCGAGATGCCACGGACGGCCACCGGCAAGATCCAGCATCGCGTGCTCAAGGCACGGCTTTCGGTAGCTGCTTGAGTGGCCCGGCAGCGGTCCGATCGGGCATCATGACGCCTGGCATTCAAGCAACAAGGACCCCGGCCATGAAGACCATCGATACGTCTCTCCTGCGCATCGCCTACCAAGACTGGAACCCTGGCGCAGCCCGCGCCGTGGTGCTGCTGCACGGCTGGCCGGACAGCCCCCGCTGCTGGGCCAGTGTCAGCCCGGTACTGGCGCAGGCAGGCTGGCGCGTGCTGGTGCCGGCGCTGCGTGGTTTCTCGCCGACCTGTTTCCTCCACGAACAGACGCCGCGCACCGGGCAGCTGTCGGCACTCGGGCGCGACCTGCTGGAGTTCGTCGATGCGCTCGGCCTGCAGCGGCCTGCGCTGGTCGGCCACGACTGGGGCGCGCGCGCGGCCGCGAACGCTTGCGGCCTGCGCCCGGGCGTGGCAAGCCACCTGGCCCTGCTCTCGGTGGGCTACGGCACCAACCGCCCCGACCAAGCGCTCACCCTGTCGCAGGCGCGCAACTACTGGTACCACTGGTACATGGCCACGCCGCGCGGCGAACGTACCGTGCGCGACGACCGCCGCGCGTTCGCGCGCCTCATGTGGGATACCTGGTCGCCGACCGGCTGGTACTCAGAAGACGAGTTCCTGGCGACCGCACACGCCTTCGACAACCCCGACTGGCCCGACGTCACCCTGCACTCGTACCGCCACCGCTGGGGCCATGCGACGGGTGACCCGAGCTACGATGCCGACGAAACGGCGCTCAATCCGGCCCCCGTGCTGGAGATTCCGACACTGGTCCTGCACGGCGGCGCCGACACAGTGAACCATCCGGACACGTCAGCCGACAAGGAACGTTATTTCAGCGGCCGGTACCAGCGGCAGGTGCTGGACGGCGTGGGGCATTTTCCGCAGCGCGAAGCGGCAGAGCAGGTGGCAGCCGCCCTCCTCGACTTTCTGCAGGCATGAGACGGGGCGCCCCCGGCGGCAGCGCACCAACCGCCTCCCTATCAAGTTGGTCCATCACGGGGTTTGACGGACTTCTTTGACCACCGGCGAACTTGGTTCAAGACCGAGGCAGACGAGCGCGCGTTGTGGGAAGCCAGGGGCAGCGACTCGACGCAATATCTGGACTGGGCGAAGGCCCGGCGCGCGGTGCTGCCGAACCTGAAGCCCTCAACGAAGACGATCTCGCTGCGCCAGTCGCAGCACTTGCTCGACTCGATCAAATCGGCGGCCAATGCCCGTGCTGTGCCGTATCAGTCGCTGATCAAGGTTTGGCTGCAGGAGAAGGTGAAACCGAATTCACGAAGGGGACATTTCAATCTTGGGCAAAAGGGGACATTTCAACTTTGGGTTGACAGTCCGCAACACTTCGTTGACAACCATTGTTAACCCCCCTAAAGTTCCTCCATGAGCAAAAACACCATGAGCATTGCATTGCCTGAGTCGATGCGCTCCTACATCGCTGGGAGAGTCAACGGCGGAAATTTCGGCAACACCAGCGAGTACATTCGGGACTTGGTGCGCAAAGACCAAACGGATCAAGCCATCGTGCGCCTGCGAACGCTTGTCGAAGAGGGCCTTGCATCCGGAGATGCCCAGCCGCTTACCGATGCCGACGATAACGAATTGCTGGCAATTGCACGCGGCACCATCGAGTGAAGCCAGCGCATTTGCGCCCCTTGGCCAAGCAGGACCGTCGACACGAAGTACGGTGCTACCGCGCAAAAGCTGGAACAACAGTTTCCCAGCAGCTAGTGTTCATGGCTGGTCTGGCACTCAAGCAAATTGAACAGGATCCCGGCATCGGTTCCCCTCGTCTTGGGCTCCTGGCCGAAATTCAGGGCCTTCGGTCCTGGCGCGTCAAAGGCTTTCCACTGGTTTGGCTTTACCTGGAGCGAGAGGATCACCTCGATGTGATTCGTCTGCTTGGCGAACGACAAGACATTCAGTCGATTCTGGGAGACGAGCGCTGAGCAACGACGGCAGCGCTGGCGATCCAGGGGGGTAACCACGAACAAGCATGCTGCTGAGCGTGTGCGGTTGTGAATAGGAAAATCAAACGGCATGTTTTCGTGCCCACCGGCACAGGCTCGCCCGCACTGGGCGGTACATCGATGAGTTTTTGGGGGAGTGTAGGGCTGGCCAGTCGCACACTGTGCAGCCGCAGCGCCACCGCCTGACCTCAAAACTGCCCGGGCATCGGGCAAACCCGCGCGCTTCGCGGCCCCTCGCCGGGCTCGACCCGAGTCAGGTGCAGCCCATCCCCGCAGACCGGGGTGCCGGGCCGCCTTCATCAGGCTGCTGGCTCAAAACCTCGGCTCGCCGGCACCCGGGGCTGTGCCCTGGCCTGTAGCCCCAAGTGCGTGAGGTTCCGCTCTATCACGGGTGCCTCCGCGAGCCGGTACACCCCGTCCAGCACCAGGCAATGCAGGTGAATGTTGAGATTGGCCGCAGAGCCCAATCGTTGGATCAGCGTGACCGCGCCGCTGTGGGCTTCGTCCGCCTTGAAGCCGGTCTGATCCAGCAGGTGGCGCGTGATCACGCGGTGCACCAACTGCAGCAGCGGCGTGACCAGCACCGGTTGTGCGGCCAGCAACAGGCGCAGCGGGATGGGCAGCGACAACACCCATTGGCGCACCGGCACGCGCGGGATCACCCGCTCGACCAGATGCGCAGCGGTCTGCGCCATGCGCCGCGTTCCGCACGAGGGGCTGCAAGCCGCGGCGCTTGCAACTGAACGCCACGAGCCTGTCGTGCCCGCAATCGGCGCAGCGCAGGCGAACGAAGCCGTGCGCCAGGATGCCGCATTCGAAGTACGCGTCGAACTAGTCTTTGACGAATTGCGGCCACAGCTGGCACCGGTAGTCTCTTCGGTCTGGGCAAAGAAGCTCTGAGCGTGTGGTTGCATCAGACAGTGCAGCGTGGTCTGCTCGGGGCGGTGGCGTTCATGGTGGACCGGGGCGCCATCGCAATGCGCCCTGCTGGTCTGGCCGGCGTTGGCTTGCCCGTGATGGGCATTTGGAGTCTGGGGTGGTGCAGCTTCTGAAGGCGCGCGGTCCAGCGCATCCGCCATTGGGGAGACATCCATGCCCAGTGCCACAGCGGCGGCCCCGAGGCCGTACGCCTCGGTCCGCGCGCTGTCGGGTGGCTCGACCAGGAAAGCCGAAAACACTCATCCACCGCCGCACGGTACAGGGCGCCTTGCGGGCGATACCCGCCGACCCAGTTCCGCCATCGGAAAAGGCATCAGTGGCAATCCAACTCCCCAGAAAGCGTCGCCTCAAAGTCGCCCGGCGTCATGCAAGCGCGCGTATCCCGCTGGTAAGAAGCCGTCCGCGGGTAGACCAAACGCCGCCAGCGCAGCCGCCGCGCCTTGCGTTGCGGCGGCCTCATCGAGCTCCAGGTCGTCGGGAGCCAGCAACCAGGCATCCTTCACGCGCTGGTCGGCAGGCCGTAGGGGTCCAGTAGCTCAGACGATGCAGCGCGGCGGCCAACCACTATTCGCGTACGATATACCAACATCTCGCATTTGCCGGCGGAGTAGACCCATTTCGCGGGTTGCCCCATTCTGAAGGTCCCGGGCATGATAGTCACACACCCTGCAGCAGTTGGATATATCGCCACTATTCATATTGGCGCGCCGGCGGTCGGGCGATCCGACCCAGGGCAACTCCGACCTGACATCGGTGGCAAGTCCACATCATGAAAAGTGCACTGGCCGACCAGTTGGTCGAACACATCCTGGTTGCATGCCGGAGACTACACGGCAGAAACATGCTGGCGGGCGCCGATGGAAATGTGAGCGTCAGGGTTTCCAACAGCGAAATCCTGATTACCCCAACGGGTATCGCGAAAGCTTTCATGCCGGCGGATCAGATGGCCGTCATCAACCTGGAAGGCGCGGTATTGTCCGGCAGGCCGTCATCCGAGCGCTGGATGCATCTGCAAATATATCGTCAGTGCCCGGCAGCAATGGCCATTGTGCATGCCCACCCGCCGACGGCGATCGCATGGTCGGTTGCGCGGCCGGACTTGCCAGAGTTGCCGTGCGACTGTCTGTCCGAAGTGATTCTAGCAACCGGGGGTATCCCGTTTGTTCCCTACGCGAGGCCCGGCACGGAAAGCATGGCCCGGGCTCTGGAGCCCTACCTTCCCCAATATCGGGCCATGATTCTGCGAGCGCATGGCGCGCTTGCCTGGGGCTGCGACCTGGACGAAGCCTGCCGTGGCATGGAACGCATCGAGCACTCCTCGCAGATTCTGGCCGCGGCCATGCAATTGGGCGGCCTCCATCCGCTGCCGACCGAGGAAATAGCCTACCTGCGGGCCCTGCGAGAAACAATCGGAGACCTCCTTTTATGACCACTTTGCGATCGCTGGCGCTCGAGGCAGACATCACTGACAGAAGGATCTCGATACGCCTGCTGGATCAGACACTGCTGCCGCACCAGGAAAAATGGATGCCGATAGATCAATTGGCTCAGATGGTCGATGCCATCCAGTGCTTGCGCGTGCGCGGCGCGCCGCTGATTGGTGTCGCGGCCAGTCTCATGCTGGCCCGGTTAAGCCTCGAAAACACTTCCCGGGATGAATTGCTGCGCTGTGCGCAGGCTTTGCGCAGCGCCCGACCAACCGCAGTCAATCTGGCAAATTGCATTGATCGTCTTACCAGCAAGATATACGAACATACTCCTGCCAACGCGGTGGTGGAGCTGGCAATCCGGATCTTCCACGAGGATGTGTCGCTGTGCGAGCGAATGGCGCTGCATGGGGCCGACCTCATTCGGGACGGAGACCAGGTGCTGACACACTGCAACACCGGCGGTCTGGCCACTGCGGGTAGGGGAACTGCCCTCGGGGTGCTCCGCATGGCCCACGAGCAAGGCAAGAAAATCCACGTCTACATTGATGAGACGCGACCGCTGTTGCAGGGAGCCCGCCTTACCGCATGGGAGCTGCAAAAGCTGAATATCCCCTGCACCCTGATTGCCGACAATATGGCGGCCTACCTGATGGCCCAGGGAAAGATTACCAAGGCCATCGTCGGAGCGGACCGGATCGCCATGAACGGGGATTTTGCCAACAAGATTGGAACCTACAGCGTCGCGGTGAATTGCTTTCACCACCAGGTTCCTTTTCTTGTGGCAGCTCCGCACACCACGCTCGATGCGTTGTGCCTGACCGCTGCCGACATTCCGATCGAACAACGTGCCGGGCGCGAGGTCCGCGGAGCAAGCGGCGGATTCGGGCATGTTGCATGGGCCCCGGAAGACGTGGCTGTCTACAACCCTGCTTTCGATGTGACGCCGGCACGCCTGGTGACGCACTGGATTCTGGATAGCGGCGCCTTCACGCAAGATGACATTCAAAATGGAGCTCTACGATCATGTTAGGAGTTATCGGCGGATCGGGGTTTGAGGCATTCGAAGCCTTTGAAACGGTTGGATTGTTTGATCGCGCCACGCCGTTCGGGCCCGCCGCAAGCGGCTTCAAGAAAGTGCGCGTCGAGGGAACCGAGTTTCTGTTCATCTCCAGGCATGGCGAGCACCACGAACACTTGCCGAGCGAGATCAATTACCGGGCCAACATATTCGCGCTCAAGAAACACGGCGCAAAAGCGATTGTGTCGTTCAGTGCGGTGGGTTCCTTGCAGGAAGATCTTGCCCCGGGCGACATGGTTGTTCCCTACCAGTACATCGACTGCACCAGGTCGTTGCGCGAGCGGAGCTTCCTCGGACAGGGTCTGGTCGGACATGTCTCGCTGGCGAACCCGATCTGCGAAGCCATGGCTGGCAAGACCCGGACGCTTCTGGAAGCGGCTGCTTTCAATACACACTTCGGACAAACCTACGTCTGCATAGAGGGGCCGTATTTTTCCACCAAGGCCGAATCCAACAATTACCGCCAGATGCAGGCCCACATCATCGGCATGTCGAATTTTCCGGAGTTTGCCTTGGCACGGGAAGCTGGACTGCCCTATCTGCCCTGCTGCTTCGTCACGGACTATGACTGCTGGAATGACGGTATCGCGCATGTCACCATTGCCGAAGTCATCAAGGTGATGAAAAGCAACAACGCCAAGGCCTTTACGGTCTTGAGGAAAATACTTCAAACGCCGGACATCGCAGCTGGCAGCCTGGCGCCTGAAGGCGGCCTTCGTGCTGGATTGTTCATGCCGAAAGAAGCGATCCCTGCGGACAAACGCGTCTGGGTTGACATACTGCTGGCGGACTGAGGACGGTACGGGGCAGCGCCCAGCGGCGTTCATGCCAATGGGTGGTCGCGGCTTGCCGGGTCTTGTTATCCAGACCGATGTGCCACTACAAACACATGACCAGGATTGCGTACAGCGCGTTTTGATCAAGGCAAGGATACCGGTCCCGTCATCGGTCGGCAGGCAGGACACTGCGGCGGGCATGACCACGGCGTTAACGTCCGTAAGCAAGAGAATGGGCAGCAGCAGCGGCCGTACCCACCCCGTGGTAGCCGCCGCCCGCCTATCACAAGGAGGCAGCCTGCGCTTCCAACGCAGCACAACATCGCGTGGTCTAAGGCACAAGGCCCACTGATCGCCATGTCGGGTGGATATCCACGCACTAAGTGGGATTATGTTGCTGGTGGATCGCCGTTTTCCGGATAAAGTAACAAGGCACCATGACCTACATACTCGGAATCTCCGCTTTCTATCACGACAGTGCTGCCGCGCTGCTTCGTGATGGTGATTTGGTTTGCGCCGCCCAGGAAGAACGATTTACCCGCAAGAAGCACGACCCTCGATTCCCGGAGTCCGCAGTCCGTTACTGTCTCGCCGATGCAGGAGTGTCCCTGCGTGACGTGGATCAGATCATTTTTTACGACAAGCCTTTGGTGAAGTTTGAACGATTGCTTGAGACCTACCTGAGTTATGCGCCAAATGGTTTCCGCTCGTTCCTGACTGCCATGCCAGTATGGCTCAAGGAAAAACTGTTTCTCAAGACCACCCTGCGGCGCGAATTCGCCGCCATTGGCCAGTGCAAAGCCATGGAGCTTCCGCCGCTGCTCTTTGCGGGGCACCATCAGTCCCACGCGGCATCGGCGTACTACTTCAGCCCGTTCGAGCGCGCTGCGGTGTTGTGCCTGGATGGCGTCGGCGAGTGGGCCACGACCTCGGCCTGGCGCGGCACGGGAAATCAGCTTGATCCGCTGTGGGAGATCGACTTTCCCCATTCCTTGGGGCTGCTGTATTCGGCCTTCACCTATTTCACCGGGTTCAAAGTCAACTCTGGCGAGTACAAACTGATGGGGCTGGCACCTTACGGACAGCCGGTCTACGTAGACATCATCCGCGACAAGCTGATTGACCTGAAGCCCGACGGCACGTTCCGGATGGATATGCAGTACTTCAACTACTGCACCGGTCTGACGATGACCAATGGGCGCTTCGACGCATTGTTCGGTGGGCCACCAAGGCTAGCCGAGGGTCCCGTCACACAGCGGGAAATGGATATGGCTGCGTCTATCCAGGCGGTGACTGAGGAAGTGATTCTCCGCCTCGCATCTACGTTGCACAAGGAGACCGGCGAAGACAATCTGTGCCTTGCCGGCGGAGTGGCGCTGAACTGCGTCGCCAACGGCAGGCTGCTGCGCGAAGGCCCGTTCAAGCACATCTGGGTGCAGCCCGCAGCCGGGGACGCAGGCGGTGCAATCGGTGCGGCCGCTGTTGCCTGGTACGAGTACAAGGGCGCGCCGCGCGTCGTCAATGGACGCGACTCGATGAAGGGCGCTTACCTGGGGCCGAGCTACAGTCGGGACGAAGTACGTCAACAGCTCGATGCCGCAGGAGCAATTTATACCGAAATGGAGGACGTCGACCTGATGCCGTGGTTGGCGAAAGTGTTGGCGGCCGAACATGTCGTAGGCTGGGTACAAGGTCGAATGGAATTCGGGCCGCGCGCCCTTGGTAGTCGGTCCATCATTGGAGATCCTCGAAGCGCCAACATGCAGACGGTGATGAATCTGAAGATCAAGTACCGCGAGTCGTTTCGCCCATTTGCGCCATCGGTCCTGGCCGAACGGGTGGGCGACTACTTTGACTTGCACACACCGAGCCCCTACATGCTCATCGTGGCCCCGGTGCGCGAGGAATTGCGGATTCCCCTCACCACCGACCAGCAAGGGCTCTTCGGCATTGAAAAGCTCAGGCTCAAACGCTCGGAATTGCCTGCAATCACGCACGTGGACTACTCAGCACGCGTACAAACCGTGCATTCGGATACCAATCCCCGCTACCATGCATTGCTCAAGGCCTTCGAGCGGGAAACAGGTTGCGCCATGCTGGTCAACACATCGTTCAACGTGCGCGGAGAACCAATAGTCTGCACGCCGACAGATGCCTTCCGGTGCTTCATGCGGACGGAGATGGACTACCTGGTGGTTGAGAACTTCCTTGTGGACAAGAAAATGCAACCCGTGCGCGAGCAAGACGAATCCTGGAAAACCGAATTCGGCGCCGATTGAACCAGATGGCACACGACGAAATCAAAGAACTGGACGCGCGCGGCCTGCGGAATTTCGCCCTGACCACGGGCGGCATCGTTGTTCTGGTTTTCGGGTTGCTCGTCCCCTGGCTGTTGGGGCATTTCATACCGCGTTGGCCGTGGGTGATTGGCGGTGTGCTGGTGGTCATGGGCATGACCGTGCCAGCCGCGTTGCAACCTGTGTATCGCAACTGGATGAAGTTCGGCCTTCTTATGAGCAAGGTCACAACTCCACTTGTCATGGGGGTCGCCTTCTACACCGTCTTGACGCCAATGGGCTTGATCCGTCGGTTGCTGGGCATGGACTCCCTGGCCCGCAAATTTGATTCTTCAACAAGTTACCGCGTTGCTAGCCGAAAAGCCCCGACCAAGAACCTGGAGAAACCTTTCTGATGATTGAATTACTGAAAGACCTGGTGGATTACATGCGCGAGCGAAAAAAATTCTGGCTTGCGCCGATCATCGCAGTGCTGGTGTTGCTTGGCGCCCTGATTGTTTTGTCCCAAGGTTCGGCAGTCGCGCCATTTATTTATACGCTGTTCTGAAATATGGGCCATTGGAAGGCTGGCCGCGAGGCGCCGATAGTCGGCCATGACCAGTAATTTTCATCGCTTGTGTCGATTATTTCCGGTACAGGCTGGCAATCATCGACACAATCGCAATGGCGGGTTCATGACCAGTCCTCCGATCAAGTCAGGGGAGCAGGCTGCGGCGAACCATCGTACCTTGGCGCAACACAGCCTTGCAAGTGCTGTATTTGCTTTTTGAATTGGCTGAACGAGAGTCCGAACCGTGCTCTACCACAACGTTCAAATCATGGCGTACTCGTTGCGCATCATTGACTCCGCGTCTATCGTGGCGGTGTCTTTAGGGGCATTTTGGTACGGAAATTCGACCACTTCAGGTGCGTGGCAGTCAACCCTGATGTATTGCGCTGCACTGGCAGCTTGCTTTGTTGTCGTCTCGGAACGACAGCGCATCTACCGGGCTTGGCGCACTGAAGAAGTCTGGCGCGAGTTGTTGGCCCTGTGGGAAACCTTGATCTACTCGACAGGTTTGGCGTGCCTGGCGACCGAAATTTCTGGCCATGGACTTTCGGGAGCGGCCTATCTGAGTTCCCTGGTGGCCTCGTTGTTCGTTCTGGTCGTTACGCGGGCTGTGATGCGATTCACGGTGCGACGACTGCGCCGACTCGGCGATGACTACAGGGTGTGGCTGATCGTCGGCAACAATGATCGTTCTGTCGAACTGGTGAAGACGATTCTCGCGAATCCGCATTTCGGCATTCGTATTGACAAGATCGTGGATCTGGTTGACCCTGTAAACCTGCCCTCCATGCATCGCCACGAAGGCGAGAGTTTTGCTACCTCGTTTGACGGCAGTGAACGCCTGCAAAGTACGGAAGCTATCCGGGAAATCGTCAAGACCCGGGTTATCGATGAAGTGGTGATTACACTTCCCGTGCGCAGCCATTACGACAAGATTCGCGAAATTGTCGATATCTGCAGCGAAGCCGGAATCTCCGTGAAGCTGCGACCCGATGTACTTGAAATGCCAGGCTTTTTTACTGAATTTTCCTTGATCGGCGGCATTCCACTGGTCACCCATTACAGTGGGCCGTCGAATTACCTGCTGCTTGTCCTTAAACGCTTTCTAGACGTCTTCGCTTCGGCTGTTGGTCTGGTGTTGCTTGCCCCTACTTTCCTGGGGTTGTCGGTCTTGGTAAGGTTATCTTCCAGCGGGCCGGTGTTCTTTGTTCAGACCCGTGTCGGGCTGCATGGCCGGCAGTTTCGAATGATAAAGTTTCGCACGATGGTCAAGGATGCACTGCAGATCCGGGAAAAAATCACCAGTCTCAACGAACGCGATGGAACCGCCTTCAAGATGCGCAATGACCCGCGCATTACATCTGCAGGGCGTTGGATGAGAAAGTACCATCTGGATGAGTTGCCGCAATTGTGGAATGTGTTGGTGGGCGACATGAGCTTGGTCGGACCGCGGCCGCTCCCGGTGCAAGAGGCATTTGGCAATGAATGGTGGCAGCGCCGCAGGTTGACGATGGCGCCAGGCCTGACATGTTTCTGGCAACTGGCGGATGACCCGTCAATGCCTTTCAGGGAGTGGATGGAACTCGATTTGGCATACATTGACCGGTGGTCGTTGTGGCTGGACTTCAAGCTGATCGCAATGACCTTCGCAACTTTGGCGCGCGGTCGCGGTTGGTAGTATCTGGCCGAGCCGTGACTCTCTTAATTTGTGGAATTTTCATGATTCAGTACCGATGGACTCGCCCTTGGATCAACACCTGACATCCATATGAACAATATTGACCGGGTCGTGATGTTCTGCATTCTCCACCCCCTCGTGGGGTCCCGCGTGCCGGGCGAGTGCGTGGGCTCACGCGCGGTGTTGGCCGTGGGCTCCGCCCTCAAATCACCAAGGCATACCATCAAATGGGCGACATCGTGAATTCTGATTCAGTTTTCAACTGCGGGTTGGCGCCATCAGTTCGCAGGTGCAGCCTAGCCGGACTTTGTGCACTGGGGTTGATCAGCCTGGTTACCGGTTGCTCTTTGCCCAGGACGGATGTGGAATCGCTGGCTGTGAAGCCGGAAATAGTGAAATCTGCGGTTCGATTTCAGAAGGAGTACCTGCTTTTCGCTGGCGACCAGATCGAGGTTTCCGTCTGGAGAGTTCCCGAACTGTCGCGCAACGTCAGCATCGGGCCCGATGGAAGAGTCTCTCTGCCACTCGCACAGGATGTGCAAGCGGCCGGGCTCACTTCGCGCGAACTCGCGGAAAAGTTGAAAGAGATCTTGTCGGCGCGGCTTCTGAATCCCGAGGTCACGGTGATCCCGGTGTCGATCCGGCAGCCGGTGGTACATGTCATGGGTGACGTGAAAAATCCAAGCCCGGTCCCATTCCGCAGTGCGCAAACGGCGTTGCAGGCCATTGGCAATGCCGGCGGGCTGCTGCGCACAAGCGCTGCCGCCGATGTAACCATCATCCGTTTGTCCAGCGACGGCTACCTGCGAGCCATCCCGGTTGAAGCCGAAGCTGGCGGCCAGCCAGGCTCTTACATGGCGCTTGGCCTGGTCAATCTTGAACCCGATGACATCGTGTTTGTGCCAGAAAGCAATCGCAGCCAGGCGATCAGGTTCATGCAAGATCTTATTTTGCAGCCCATCCAGGTTCTCTATACCTATAAACTGGTCAAGGCCCTATGATCTTAAACACTGGATTTGGTCAGCCTGGACCCAATGACGACTTGGAAAATTCTGCATGCATGCCTTAGCTCCCTTGTACGCAGCGAGGCAAACAAGGACTTCAATGTGAAAATGCATGTGGGTCTTTTTCTTGCGCTGTGGCGACATCGGTTATGTTGCTCTGGACTGGCTGGTTCGTGGCGCGCGATGTAAGCCGGTCATCCTATATTTTCGAGGAAAACAATGAAAGTAGTGATTCTTTGCGGTGGAAAGGGAACGCGTTCCTATCCGTTCACTGAGTACTTTCCCAAAGTCATGATGCCCGTCAATGGCACACCCATCTTGGTCCACCTGATGCGTGCCTACGCGTCTCAAGGCTTCACCGAATTCGTGCTCGCTGGCGGACATAGGATTGAAATGCTTTACGACTATTTTTCAGGTCGTTTCGTCGATTGGAAAGTGGACATCGTGGATACCGGGCCAGACGCCGATACCGGCGACCGGATCCTGCGCTGTGCAGACCACGTCGGCGAGCGCTTTTTTGCCACGTATGGGGACGGCTTGTCAAACCTCGATTTGCACGAACTGCTCGCCGTGCACCGACGCTCTGCTGGCCTGGCGACATTGACAACCGTACCATTACGTTCGCAATACGGACTCGTGGTGTTCGACAATGAAGGCAAGGTAAGCCGTTTTGAAGAGAAACCTCTGGTACAGGATTACTGGATCAATGCAGGGTTTTTTGTTTTCGAAAAGACTGCTTTTAACAATTGGAATGGTCACAACCTGGAGCAGGAAGTTCTGCCCGATTTTGCCAGCCGCGGTGAGCTCTACGTCAGCAAGCATCAAGGTTTTTTCAAGTCGATGGATACGAGCAAGGACCAGCAGGAACTTGAGAAGCTGTGTGTAGGTGGCACGATGCCGTGGGTCCATGAACAACGGTAAATTTCTAGGTCTTTGAAGGCACAACCAACAGGAGAAAAAGTTTGACCTCATCCTGGCACGGCAAGAATGTCTTTGTTACGGGCGCGACGGGTCTGCTTGGTGGCTGGTTGGTCCCGGAGTTGGTTCGGCGCGGTGCCTCGGTGGTCGCGCTGGTCCGGGACGGCGCGCCGCGCAGCCGCCTGGCGCATGACGGGTGGCTTGACCGAATCGCCACGGTGAGGGGGTCCCTTACAAGTGAAGGTCTCGTTCGACGCACCTTGGCCGAGTACGGAATTGACACGATTTTCCATTTGGGTGCCCAGACGCTTGTTGGCGTTGCTAAGTTGGACCCCGTCGGCACACTCGAGTCGAATGTTCGTGGAACCTGGATGTTGCTTGACGCCGCAAGGGAGTGCAAGGTGGCGAGGGTGCTTGTCGCGTCTTCGGACAAGGCATATGGCGGCTCTGACCGACTTCCGTACATGGAAGATCACCCGCTGCAGGGACGCTTTCCGTATGATGTTTCGAAAAGCTGCACCGACTTGATCACCACGATGTACGCTCGTACCTATGGACTCCCGGCGGTGATCGCAAGATGTGGCAATCTGTTCGGTGGGGGAGACCTGAATTTCAGCCGCCTGATCCCGGGAGTAATCCTCGCGACCTTGCGGGGTGAAAGATTTCTCATTCGCAGCGACGGGAAGTTCGTTCGCGATTTCCTATATGTCGAAGATGCAGCGGAAGCGTATATCACGCTCGCAGAGCGCCTTGCCGAGGATGCCGCGCTGGCGGGCGAAGCGTTCAATTTCGGCTTGGAACTTCGTCCGACGATGCTGGATCTTGTCGAAAAAGTTCTTGGGATGATGGGGCGTCCAGACCTTCTGCCCGTGGTGCAAAACATTGCGTCTGCAGAGATTCGCGAGCAGTATCTCGACGCCGGAAAGGCGAGAACACGTTTGAACTGGTCCGCAAGCCATGGGCTGGATGAAGGGTTGCGCAGAACGATCGATTGGTACCGTGATTTCCTGGCCGCTGAGGGGAACATTGAACGCCGGGCCTAGCAGGGTGGCTTTAATATTTGGAGGGTGAGATCATGACCATGAAGGTGTATCTGGGCGACCTGCGCTATAACTATTCGGGTGTGCTTGCCAACGACTGCATGCCGCTGGGAGTTGCGTACATGAAGGCGGTCATGGATCGCGACGACCATGGGCATCAAATTCATTCCCGCCTTTTTGCTTATGCCGAGCGCTTGCTCGAAGCAATCAAGATCGATCCGCCAGACGTATTGATGCTCAGCAACTATGTCTGGAACGAGGCGCTCTCGCACTATTGTTTCAGGGTAGCCAAAGCGGTGAACCCGAACGTCCTTACAGTGCTGGGTGGCCCCAATATTTCACTCGAACCATTACGCCAGCTGGCATATGTAGACAAATACCCGTTTATCGATGTTTACGCCTTGGGCGAGGGCGATTTTTTGGCCCACCATATCGTCCAGACATTTCTCGACGCGGGAAAGTCGGTCAAGAAGCTCGGAGCAATAGGGCTTCCGTCAGCGGTTTTCCGGACCTCCGAAGGTTTTGCGGCCATTGACGAAACCAAACCACGACACAAAGAGGTTGAGGACATTCCGTCACCATGGCTCTCAGGTATCCAGGACGAATTCTTTGACGGCAAACTCGCGCCAATGATCGAGACCAACAGGGGTTGCCCTTTTACCTGTACTTTTTGCGTCCAGGGAACCAAGTTCTATTCCAAAATTCACAACTTCTCCGTTGAACGGATCAAGGAAGAGATAACCTACATCGCGAAGCGCATCCGTAGCCACTCCCCGACGATGGGGACCCTGCGCATCGCCGATTCCAACTATGGCATGTACGAGCGGGATATCGATATCTCGGGTCACATCGGGCAGATGCAGCGAGACTACAGCTGGCCAACCTTCATCGACGCAACTACAGGGAAAAACAAGCCGGAGCGGATTATCAAGTCGGTCGAAAAGGTGGGCGGTGCGCTGGTGTTGTACCAGGCTGTGCAGTCCCTGGACGAAGAAGTGCTGCGCAAAATCAAGCGTGAAAGCATCAAACTCGAAGCGTACAAGGCGCTGGAGGTCCATATGAGGGGACGCGGGCTGCGCTCGGTGTCCGATCTGATCCTGGGACTGCCGGGAGAATCTCTTACCAGCCACTTGCGTGGACTTCACCAGTTGCTCGACAGCAACATCCACCAGATGCACAACTTCCAGGCGATGATGCTCAAGGGAGCAGAGCTGGAGTCACTCGAATCGCGGGAGCTGTTCAAGTTCGACACCCGGTTTCGCGTGTTGCCCAAGAATTACGGCGTGTTCGAAGATGAAAAAGTTTTCGACGTTGAAGAGATCATCGTCGCCACCGACACGTTGCCCTTCGAGGACTACATTACGTGCCGGAAATGGCATCTTGTCAGCAGCGTTTTCTGGAACGACGGATGGTTTGAGCACGTTGTACGATTCGTCCGCTCTTGTGGAATAAAGAATTCGGATTGGTGGGATCGAATGTTGCCGGCCATGGAAGGCGGTAGCTCCGAAATACGCGACTTTCTGGGCAGTTTCGTTGCCGAAACCAAGGGTGAACTTTTCGAGACACCTGAGGCCTGCATCGAGTTTTACTCCAGCGCCAGGAATTTCGACAGGTTGCAGAGTGGCGAAATAGGCGACAACCTGATGTACCGCTACCGGGCCATCGCTTCGTTTCATATCTGGAGCGAATTCTGCAATGTAGCGATGAACGCGACCCGAGCGCTGATAGAGGAAAAGGGTGCTGACAAAACGATTCCCGATTTTGACGTTTTCTGGAAGGACTTCCACACCTTCACCAAGTTGTCGCACGCGTCCGGTCGAGACAAGGAATCGATTCTTTCATCGGTGCGCACGAGGCTGCACTACGACTTTCCATCGTGGCTCGCACAGGAAATACTTAGTGAGCCGGGTGCCTATCGCTATCCAGATGCGACGCAGGTCGAGTTTCGTTTAACCGATGAAAGCAGCCGAGAGCTCGAAAGCGCTCTTGCGGTCTGGTCGACGCACATCAAGGCACTCTCAAAAATGGTCACACGCATCAAAGTGGACTGGCAAGTGCGCGAGTGCAAGTTGCTTGAAGAACGTGTGCATGCCTGATGTGCAGGACGAGCACTGCATCCAAGTCCCACTGGTAGCCACAGTGCAGTGTTGTGAAGCGGTGGCTCAAGCCCAGGCCTCAAACGCCGCTTGAGTAATAACCGGCACGCCGTTTGAATAACCCAGCGGTATCTTCTTGCGCAGTTCGACCTTGCTGAATCCGGCATCCCAGACCATTTGCTCCAGGGCCCCGAGAGAAAGGTCCCACCAGATATTGTGTGTGACACCACCCTCGTAGCTGAGCAATCGCCCCGGCAAGCGAGGGTTAAACACGTCAACGATGATGGCACGCCCGCGAGTCACGCTGCATATGTTGTTCAGTGCCTTCATCGGATTCATCAAGTGCAGCAGTACATCGCTGATGAATACAAGATCAAACTTGCCCAGACGCTCAGGAGACAGGTCGTAGACACTGAGCACTTCTCTGCGAACGTTCGATCCCAAGGCCTCGCGTGCCAGGGCGAAACCTTCGCCGGTCTTGCGCGCAAAGTATGCAGGGTCCTTCGCTCGGCGCAAGCGAGGCGGCATGTCGACCTCGGCGAAGCTGTCGATGTCGAGTGCCACAACTTCGGACGCGCCGCGCCGCTCAAGTTCGAATGCCCAGAAGCCGTCAAAGGTCGCGACATCGAGAACCCGTAGGCCGTCGAGTCGCTCCGGCAACGGGTACTGGGGCAGCAGTGGGCGCAGATCGAACCAACCCGGCGTCGTCACGCCGTTTCCCAAGTCGATGGTGTGGTACCACTCGATATCGTTGACACGCCTTCGTAGTGACCCCGGTGGAGATTCGTCGAGACCGGACCCGGCGGGTGATCGAACGGGTTGCCCGTCATCCACCTGCTTGCGGCCCTTGTCACCCAACAAGCCGCCCAATGTCCTGATCCTGCGCGCAGTGGCATCGGATGCCGATAGGAGGACGTCTACTCCGCCAATGTTCAGTCGCCGATATCCCATCGAATCTCCTTGGTCATTCGTTGACTGATCGAACCTGACCCGATGGACGCCGCCCATCAACGTCGGAACGTATAAAGATGAGCCCAGGCAAGGCCCTCAAAATCGATTTGCTTGGCATCAACCGATGCGGAAGTGCATCGTGGTCTCGACAGGGACGATTCGAATCGATCTGCGCCACGCACACGAAGGCTCGTGGTCGCCGCAACTTCAACACAATGTCGCTTCCTCTTGACTTCGCGAACTGCCAGCAATACGGAGTAAACGGGGAACTAGCGCCCGGCCACACTTACTTTACCGCTGTCGAGGTACCCATGGTACGCGGTGTCGATGTATTCGTGAAGCGCCACACGCCAATCGCGCATGATATTCATCCCACGCAAGTCAAGCTTGCGATTCACAAGTCGTTCCGACGCTGGCCGCCTTGCAAAATACTGTTTGATGAAGTAAGCCGATGCCACCTCTGCAATTTGTACACGGTCGTGGAAACCGGTTGCCCTGAGCAATTCATGCGCAACCTCCAGCCTGCTTGTAAGTCCACCACACACCATGTTGTACAGACCCCATAACTCGGTGTCCAATAACACCTTGACGTTGCGCGCGAAATCCATCGTGTACGTAGGTGTTCCGTTCTTGTCGTTTACCACTTTCAATTCCCGGCAACCGGCATGAATCTGCGCCATCAGTGTCTGGACGAACTTTTTATCCTTGCGTGGGCCACCGCCCATCATCCATCCGGCCCGGCACACCAGGTAGCGGCGGGCGTGCTCCACAACGTAGCGCTCGCCGGCATACTTTGACCTTGGATACTGCCCGATGGGATTGGGCGTATCCCATTCGTCGTAGCTATCCTGCAGTCCATCAAAGATGCCTGCGCTGCTGATATAGAGGAGCGGGATATCGAGCTCATTGGCGATCAGGGTTGCATTCTCAACGGCAATCGCATTGGTCGCGTAGGCATCGTCTTTATGTTGCTCGCAATACTCCAGGCTGGTGTGCGCTCCAAGGTGAAACAGGTAGTCGGGGCGAAAGCCGCGCACGCTGGCTCGGTACGCGCCAAGCTCTCGTATGTCCAAG
Source organism: Rhodoferax sp. (assembly GCA_043776215.1). Lineage (GTDB taxonomy): Bacteria > Pseudomonadota > Gammaproteobacteria > Burkholderiales > Burkholderiaceae_C > CAISIP01. The sequence goes on from JAYVRP010000939.1 coordinate 26,725, forward strand.
TAGGACAGCCACGGCTCATTCACATCTATGTCGGTGCACATCAGTTCGTGCGACGGGCTGAACACCGCGTGAAAAGCTTGCCCAAGCATTCCACCGGATCCCGCCATATATATCCTCCTCCTCATGCTTCTGCCCTCATTGCATAGATCGGTCAAAAGATTATTACATGGTGCTGGGAAGTAGTCGATTTTCTCCCCGCAAGGCATGCGCGAAACGCCAATAGAACCAGAAGAACGCACAGTACGTTGGTGGCTCCATCAGGATGACGGGAGCAAGCCCCCAGGCTGCAGCCATTGCAGTCGACAACAAAGCGTAACCCCCATAGAGCCAGAATATCGAACGACGCCACGGAAGTGACAGTGGATGCGCCAGCAGTTGCGGCATTGCGGCGATCGTGCTCCACCAAGCGAACATCCCGGCCTGCGAAATAACCGTAAGTGTCAAGTCCGGGATGCCGCCCGGCGCGTGCCCCATGAACCCCCATTCAATCACCAGCAGGCCGACAAATCCGTGTACCGAAAGCGCAACCCAAAAGCCAAGACCTGAAGCGGCAAATCGCCTCGCAACAAACGGAAAGGTGCGGTATGTCACGCAACCAAGAAGCGCGTAGAGCGCAATGACGGCAACAAAACTGGCCAAACTGCCTTTCAAGATCACGTTGATCTGAAATTCCATTGCGAGTCCGAAGACGACCGACCACCACGCGCTACTTCTCATTCGCGGGCCTTGTGCTCGGTGCGGCGACAATGGAATGCACAGTTCACAACCAGTCGAACAAAGATATGAGGAATTCAACGAGAGGCAGCAACACGCGGCGCCGTCAGTGCACGCTCATAGACCTTCGCCACACGCCGGGCATGCGGCGCCGCACCCCAATTGGCTATAGCCTTGGCACGGGCGGCGCCTCCCATTGCGCGACAACGCTGGGGATCCCCCCAAAGCGCTACCACCTTCTGGGCCAACTCATGGGCATCGCCCGGCGTGAACAATGCGCCATCAACACCATCAATGACCATTTCCTCCACCCCGCCGATGCGCGACCCGACGACCGGGATTCCGTGCCCCATCGCCTCTTCGCCGACAGTTGGAAAACTATCGAACCAGAGGCTTGGCAGTACCAGTATGCGGGCTGCACGGTAGAACGCGTCGAGTTCTTCCCGGCTGCTGGTAACGACGACGTCTACGCCCGCTGGTAGATTGATCGTCGCAAACTGGGTGACATTGCGCGAGAGTTTCACCGGCAGATCCATCTGCCGCGCGGCATCGAGGAGTACATGCACGCCCTTCTCAGGCACAAAGCGCCCGGCGAATGCTACGTACTGTCCAGCACCGGCATCAGCAGCAGTCGGCGGCAATCGAACCGCTGGGTTCACAGTGTTCATTCTTGATGCCGGCAGGCCCGCGTGTTGCACTGCCCAACGACCTGTGAAATCCGAGGGGGTGATGTATTGATCGACGGAATCAGTAAGTAAACCCAACTTGCGAACCATTGCGTTGTAGGCCGCATTGACAGTGCTTTCAGCAAGGCTCGCACGGCAGTTATTGCGGATGGCCCGCCATTCGCGCCCGCCAAGACATTCCGTGCAAAGGCGACCATCGCGGAAATGATTGCGTGTCGGGCAAGTCGGGTGATAGTCATCGATCGTCATCACCACTGGTACACGCTGGTCGCGACAGACGTTCAACACCCAAGGAGAAATAAGAGGAAAAAGTTCGTTTACATGGACGAGGTCAGGCTTAAAACTCACCAGCGTACGACGAAACGCCTGCACGGCCTCCGCCGGGTAGAACGCCGACAAACCGGCCCGCAAGCGACCCGCCAAACCGGGAGGCAATTCCCGACTGCTGCGTGTGAACACCTCGATCTCGACGCCCTCGTGCGCGCGCAATGCGGCGATTGTGTTCAGCGATGCCGCGGTGGAGCCGCTGCCACTGCGAGGCTCGTTAAAGGCATGCAGCACTTTCATGATTGGCGACTCCGGCTCCGCGCGGCAACAACTTGCCGTGCTGCAACCACTACAAAGCGAGTGTTGTAGTAGAGGTAACGCCAAGCGAGCCGGCGCGGCTCCAACGCGAGACGGAACAACCATTGCAGCCCGTTGCGCTTCATCCAGTCAGGCGCCGGTCTGGTGCGCCCGGCCAGTAGATCAAACGCGCTGCCGACGCCCACCATCGGAACCCCAACTTCGGCAGCAACATCGTGCATCCACCAATCCTGGGCCGGCGTCCCCAGCCCGACCCACACGATGCTGGGCCGCGCCGCACGGATGCATTTCACGATTTCGCTGGTTACCTGCGCCGGTACAGGACGCTCCGGCGTGGCGTGCCAACCGGCGATAACAATGCCGGGGTATCGCTGGCGGAGCGCATCGGCCACAACTTCTGGTTGGCCGATGCGACCCCCAACAAGGAAATGCCGCCAGCCCGGAAAACGTGCGCAGCAGCTAAACCACAAGTCGTCGTTGTGCACTCGCTCGGCCTGAATATGCCCGAGTTGCCGCAGCATCCACACGACCGGCATTCCGTCGGCTGTCACCATGGCAGCCCGGTTCACGACGCTGCGGTAAGCGGGTTCATCGACTCCGAGCATCAGCGAATAGACCGTCGCAGGGCTGACATAGGCTCCCATCTGACGTTCGACCAATGATTCGAGCGCACGCTGCGCACCGTCAAAAGAGACCGCTGAAACGCGCGTGCCAAGGCATTCTCCCCGCAGTTCGCGCACGTGACCCTCAGCATCGATCATTTCGCAAACCCGTGTCTCTGCCAGAACGGTCGCCAGAATCGCCGTCGCAAACTGCGGCCAGCCCAGACCAACGGACGCGAGAGCAGAAACAGCAACGACCCGTCATAGAGGAGTCTTCGCAATCCAGCCATGCGATCACCTTGACGACGCAGCTCCTCTACCGCAAGCACGGTGGAATGAACTTGGCGACGCCGACGCGCGACTCCAGGATTGGTTTCGTGTTGCCATCGGTCAATGAGCAACAGCGTCTCGACCTGCATCCGCATGCGCGTACGCAGCGTGGTGTTACCAAGATGCATTCGATACCGGCATACCACCTCTTGCACGGCCCGAACCTGCCAGTGCCGAGCGATGCCGAGGTACAGGAAATAGTCCGGAACGATAGTTATCTCGGACGGAATCTCTCCAGAGTCGTGCACAGCTTCACGCCGCATGATCGCCGCGCTGATACAGATGAAGCAGCAGTCGACCCATAACTGCTCGAACAAATTACCCTCGGGCAACTGCCTGTACTCATTCACCTTGTCGAAATCGCGCTCTTGCCCGTCTGGCCAAAAACGCACGGCTCGCCCATAAACCATGCCGATCTTCGAGTCGCTCATCGCAATCGACATCTGCCGTTCCAGATTTCGTGGCAGCCAGATATCGTCTTGATCAACAAATGCGATCCATTCCCCGCAGGCCACATGGATCGCGGCCTGACGGGCCGCCCCCAAGCCCAGTGGCTGCGAACCGGGAGAACGGAAATACTTCACACGATGGCTGGCGTAGGCTGCGGCGATCATTACGGTATCGTCGCTGGAAGCATCGTCCCAGAAAATCACCTCGAAATCGGTAAAAGTCTGCGCGAAGATGCTGTCCAAGGTTTCCGAAAGTGTCTTGGCCCCGTTATGGGCATTCACGATAACGCTCACCAGCGGCATTCTTCGCCTTTGACAGTTTTGGCCTGACACTTCGACACGGTACGGTATGACGGTACCGCAACCAACACATAAAGACAATCGGACACAACTTGCACTGACTTTATCCTTCTTACCAACATCAACCTGAACTGCCCCTGCTAGACTGCCTCATGGTCGACTAGATTTTGGCGAACAAACGTTAAATTGATGATAACGACAATACGGCTGATCGGGACCGCTTGGGGAAAGCTTCTACTACCGGCATTTTTGTGCGCGGCTCTGGCATCGGCTGCGCTGGCCCAGGTCACCGGCAGCGTCGTGCGCAACGGTGGCTTCGAGGATGATGGCAGCCCCGCCAGAGACTGGTCGCAGGACACCGGCAAAACCGGCGACAAGGGTACGATTCTGCGCGATGTGAGCCGCTTTCACTCGGGCAAAACGTCATTGCGCTTTCAGCCCAATGGCCGCAATGGGCCGCCACAGCAGCTCGCAGTATCACAAGAGGTGGCACTCGCCACGTTCCGAGGCAAGTCGGTCGAAGTCTCGGTGACCATGCGCAGTGAAGGAGAAGCGCGGCCAGTGGCCGGGTTGATCGTTATCGGACGCGGAGGTCCGAAATTGCTCCAGGTGAACGAGGGGGCGAGCCATCCAGATTGGGTGACGGTATCGCGCAAATTTGAACTGGCGGACGACGCGAGTGCCCGGTATTACCTAGCGCTTTGGGTCGACGGAAGCAGTGGAACAGCGTGGTTCGATGATGTGTCGGTCGCGCCACCCAAGATCTCGTCAGTGCCCGCCCCAGTGGCGCTCGCGACCAATGCCGGCCCCTACGACGCCTGGAATCCTCCATTGGGTGAGGTGGTCCAGAACCTGACGTTGACTGAAGGCTGGACCGATGCCCGCCTGGTTGCAGCGCCCGTAAATACCGCTGGCAATGGGGGTTGGTCGGATTCGGTCACGGTCAGTCGAGATGGCAAGCGCCTTTATTTTGCTTATACCAAGTCGGATTACTTCATTTTTGAAAGCAGCTTGAAATTCGTTTCGACAGGACCAGATCGAACTTCTGACTTTTCGGGCATTGAGATGCAGATCTACCAAGCTGATCTCGGCCCATCGGGTTGGCTGGTGCGGTACCACCCGATCAATGTGCCTCCCCCCGTTTTCACCGGCAGCCCGGGCCTGAACAGTGCCGAAGACTTGATGGTTTACAACACCTATCAAATCACGCCGTCTTACAAAACGACAATGCGTCTGGCGGCAAAAGTAAACAATGCATGGACCCAAAGGGTGCCTCTGCCGGCCCCGATCAATAGCCCGGCAGGATGCCTTGACGACAACGGCTTTTTAGTTGGTTCGCTCGCGGGAGGCGCAACCCTCTATTTTGAATCGACCCGAACCGTCCTGAACGGTACAACGTGCGGGAAGACCAAAGACAGACACTTGTACTTCGCCACTTACCAAGCCGGCGCATGGTCAGACGTGCAGGCAGTTCCGGGTGTGAACAGCCGCGCTGCAGGCGACAACGACATGCAGCCATTTCTGCTCGAAGACAAGTCAAAAATCTTCTGGATGGCCAATCGACCTTCTCAGGGCAAGTTGGGCTTTTTCACGGCTGACTGGAATGGTCGAACATTTGAAAACCAGAGGATGGTCATCGGCATCAGCACTTTCAGCGCCCCGTGGGCCAAAAAAGTGGTTCGATTAGGCGAACCCAACATTGCGGTACTTCCGCAGGGCTCAGTGATGTATTTCATGTGCGGAATTGCTCTCGGTGATACTGCAGGTGGCGCGCCGGACAACATTCAGCATCGCATATGCTTCGCGCGCAAACCCAATTGATCTGCGAGCCGGGAGTCGCCCGGTTGTGACGCTTAACCCAGATGTTCCTCACAGCGTTTCAATGCGCGCGAGCGTGATAATTCCGGCCTACAGACGCACAGATCTGCTGGAGCTCACCGTTCGATCGGTATTGGAGCAAGACATCGATCCGGCTGACTACGAAGTGCTCGTCATCGACAGCAGCCCCGATGACAACAACGTGCGCATGGTTGAATCGCTCCAGGCTCTGGCACGCGGCACACTGCGATGCCTGACTAAACCGGCTGAAGGACCTGGGCCTTCGCGCAATCTGGGTGCGCTCAACGCCCGTGGTCGCATCCTCGCATTCATCGATAGTGATTGCCAGGCCTCGCCCCACTGGTTGCGGGAGGGCATGGCAGCATTCGACGACGACCGAGTCGGGTTGGTACAAGGACGCACGGTGCCAGACCCTGCAGTGCCGATGACTTCGCGCTCACGTTCGGTACTTGTCGAAGCCGAAAGCATGTTTTACGAAACAGCCAATATGTTCTACCGCCGCAGTGCCTTTGAAGCCACCAGCGGCTTCCCGTGTGACCTTACTCCCGACGCGCTTCACCCGTGCGGGGGCGAAGACACCGACTTGGCCTGGACGGTCAAGCATGCCGGATGGCGCAGCCACTTCGCGGCGCAGGCGCTGGTGACGCACGCAGTGCTTCCCATCACGCGCATGCAGTGGTTGCTTAACAAGAGTTTCTTCATTTTTCCGCGTCTGGTGGCCAGCCATCCGCAATTGCGCACGCAGTTCTTCGCCCGCTATTTTTACGATGATGTGCAGGCCTATGTAACGCTCGGCCTGGTCGGAACTTTGGCAGCGGCAGTATCGCCGTGGACTTTGTTGGCATGGGTCCCGTTTGCCGTGCGCCGCACCCTTGATCCAACCAGGGCGCGGGGCCTGCTGAAGCTTGCACGGCCTCTGCTTTACCTGCCGCGCGATCTGTGCACCTTTGGATGCCTGCTAGCGGGTAGCCTGCGCTTTCGGACGCTGCTTTTATGAAGTGAGTTCACTTGTCGCCCCTGTCCTTCCACCCAGCTTGCGCTCCTGAACCAGGCAATGGCCGCGCCCCGCGGGCCTCTCGGCGGGCTTTGTGGTAGCCCGCCACAATCCAGCGACGAAACAGCAAACGGTAGTGCAGGTCTGACCAACGGCCGCGTCGGCCGCTCTCGGCCCCGAGCGCTCGAAGCGCAGCATGCGTCAGCGGATTGTCCACAAAACGGAATGCCAAGCGCCGAACCAGGCGTTTCGCGTAAAGCCGCCAGCCAAGTTTGAGTGAAAGCACGCCATAGCGGTCTATAACGGCCGCCTCGGGCAATTCGCGCACTGTGGCATAGATCCAGCGGCCAGTGAATTCTGCCTTGGCGGGCAGACCTGCAGTGGTGAGCTGGTGCAGATGCTCGCCGCGGGCTTTGGGCACGAAGTGCAGACGCATTCCGGCGCGATCCAGTTTGTGGCCGCAGATGACATCTTCATTGAAAAGGAATCTTTCGTCGAACATTCCGTGCTCGAGCATGAAACTGCGCTTCACTGAAATGTTGCATGTCCAGAAGTAGTCGTAGCCGACCTCATCGCAGCCACGGATCCGGTCATAGGGGTAAACATGGAACAAGGACATCGGATCGTTGTACAGGTGGTCGGGGACGTAGGCTTCGCCAACGGCTGCCGCCTCTGGCTGCGGATGGCGTTGATGGAACTCGGCGTGGTGCAGAACCAGATCCAGGTCGGGGCGTACGTCGTCGTCGAGGATCACAATGACCTCGCCGTGCGCTTGGCGGATGCCGAAATTGCGTGGCGCTGATGGGCCACCGGTGGGGTCGATTCGGAAATAGCGAAACAATCCGGAATGGCGCGCGGCGGCCTCGCCAATCACGTCGGCGGTGGCGTCAGACGAGCCGTTGCTGACAAAGATTACCTCGTATCGCAAGCCGTCACGTAACTGCTGCGCTGCCAGCGCGGGGATGGTCGTGCCGAGCAACCGGGCGCGATTGAAGGTGGGGATGACAATCGAAATCAACATCAGATCTCCTCATCGTGTGTCGCGTGACCATCGCGGCGGCGCAAGAATTTCGGTTCGGGCCCGACCACAAACATGCCATCCGGGACGTCACGCGCCACGATCACACCGGCTCCAATTCGCACCCCGTGGCCTATCTGCACCGGTCCCAGTACGCCGCTGTGCGGCTCAAGCACTACGTCGTCCCCCAGACGGGGTACCCCAGGCCACCCCGCAACGTTCTCATGCCGATTGACCTCGCCGCCGAGGCCGCTGCAGGCCATCGCGGTGAAGTTGCGGCCCGCCGTACCCATGATGGACACGCCGACCGGGTGCGGCACTACCAAACCAGGGCCCAGGTCGGCCATGTAGCTGATGTCTGACCCTGTTAGCATTACTTTCAGATGCCAGGCGATGCGCGCCATCCAGTTGTGCCCGGAGCGGAACAAATGATTCGACAACCGATACATGAATGTGCAGACGAACGACGGATGCAGATACGCCCGACGCGGCGGGTGCGGTTCCATGCGCGACAGCATTGCAAGCAGCCGCACATGGTCTGCACGCATGCGCGCACGCGTATCGTGCCAGGACAGCCGCGCCAGCTTCATATCGTTCTTGCGGCAAGGAGGTACTTTCCTTGGCGACGAAGAAGGCCCCACTGATGCATGCTTCCCAGCGACCGCCGTCGGTCCGTCCTGCCTGGTTGATGGCACTGCTGACCACCGTCATCAGCATATTGCTGGTGCTGGCGGCTGGCGAGTTGCTGGTGCGGTGGCTGGGGCCGCAGGCAACGATGGTGCCGCGGTCTCGCTTTTCTGCCGCCTACGGACTCGAGTTCCACCCGAACCGAACCATGGTCAACGAGCTTTCGGGCCGATGGCGCTTTGAATACACAATCAATGCACAAGGCCACCGCGGGCCGGTAATGCCGGTGTCGAACCACTATCCCAGGCCGAACGTGGTGGTGCTCGGTGATTCTTTCACGTTCGGCTACGGCATCGCCGACGGCGAAGACTACCCGGCCCAATTGCGCCGTCTGCTGGCCGACAGGTACGGCGTTGTCAATCTGGGTGTAGGCGGCTGGGGCCTGACGCAGGAACTGCGCCGCTACTACGAGCTCGGGCGCCTGTACGAACCGCGTGTTGTGGTGCTTCAGTTCACCGGCAACGACCCCAACGACAACCTGCTGTACAACGTAACGAATGTTGAGGGTGGCCGGTTTGTGTTCCGCGACCGCGACGAGACGCAGGCCATCAGCGTGGTCAAACGGGTTTTGTCCGATTCGGTGCTGCAACGCAGCCAGTTGTATGCTGTGGCGCGTGATCATCTGTACTACATGATGCGGCTGCGTGAGATCGCTACGGCAGGCGCCGTTGAAGCACGTGGAGTGACCGGCGGCGGAACTCCGGCGAGCCGTGAGCAGGAATTTTACAACCTGTTGCTCGAAACCTTCGCGCGCGATATGTCGTCGCGCGGGATCAAGCTGTTGATGATCTCTGTTGAACATCACCTCACGGAGTTCCCGCTGATTCGTGACAAGATTCGGCAACTGCACTCGGGGGGGCTTGTCACCTTTATCGATCTGGACGAGTTGTTCAAGACGGCACCCAACGAGCTGTCTCCGGAGGGACATTGGGGCCCTCTTTCGCACCGGAGCGTGGCCGATGCACTGGCCCGCGAAATCCTCAGGATGCCTGTGCAGTGAACGACACAGAGACGAATTGGCAATCAAGGTGCGGCGTAAGTTCGATCTGGATTCGGCAGCTACGGTGGATGGGTGGGCAACTGCGCACCGCGCCACCGCCTTCGGTTGCAACATCGGTCAAAAGCCGACAAAGAGATTGTAGTGGTGACGCCAATGCCCTATACAAACTGCGGGCGTAGTAGCGTCACCGCAGGGCCTGGCATCGCACAGGGACAAGCGCCGTGATGCAGTCGAAAGATCGCGTAATATCTTGACTCCTTATCATCCCAATTTTTGGCAACTGCAAACCATGGACACTGGCTTGTCTGACAATTGATTGATGAATGCTCCTATCCCCTTCGGCAGACCGGATTTTTCGGGTGGTGAAATAGACGCAGTGGCACGCGTGATGCGTTCGGGCTGGGTGGGGCTTGGGCCAGAAACTGCACTCTTCGAAAAAGAACTTGCCGAATCGTTTGACGCGCGGGAAGTCGTCTGCGTTAATTCTTGTACATCGGCGTTGTTGTTGTCCTTGCGTATGCTCGGCATTGGGCCCGGTGACGACGTCATTTGTCCGAGTTTGACGTGGTGCAGCACAGCAAACGTCGCGCTCCATCTTGGGGCGAACCTGGTGTTCTGCGATGTGGATCCGGGCACCTTGTGTGCCACAACACAAACAATCTGTGCGGCACTGACGCCGCGCACGCGCGCTGTAATTCCGGTCCATTTGGGTGGCCTGGCAGTCGACATCGCTGCACTGCGAGCGGTGCTGCCGTCATCAGTGGCAATCGTCGAAGACGCTGCACATGCGCTGGGCTCGCAACTACCGGATGGTCGGCCCGTCGGCTCGTCCGGTCATCCGGTCTGTTTCAGTTTTTATGCCAACAAAGCGGTTTCCACTGCCGATGGCGGCGCCATTGCGCTCAACGATTCGGACGCCGCAGACAAACTGCGTTCGTTGCGCGTGCACGGCCTGAGCATTGATGCCTGGAGTCGTCACGCGTCGGCGCGCGACGCAATGGCGTCAACTCCGCTGGCGCTGCTGGGCTATAAAGCGAATTACACCGACCTGCAGGCGGCCATTGGCCGCGTACAGTTGGCGCGCCAAGCCGATTTCGCTACCCGCCGCGCCGCTGTGGCACGCATATACACAGATCGACTTTGTGACCTCGATATCGGATTTCAGGACCGTGTCAATGAAACAAGCCACGCGCGGCACCTGTTCTTCGTACTATTGCCGCCACCGATGGCGCAGAGTCGCCCCGCTATCCTGTCCGCCCTGCGAGCGAGCGGCATAGGCGTGTCGGTTCACTATCCACCTTTGCATCGTATGCCGCTGTATGCGAACTTTGCGCCGCGCGCCGCGCTCCTTGTCACCGAGTCGGTCGCTGATCGAATCATCACATTGCCCATTGGCGCGTCCGTTAGCATCGCAGATGCGGAGCGGGTTGTTGCTCAATTGAGGCAAATCATCGCGTGATCGCAGTGCGACCGTTTTCCCTTTCTGGTTTCCACCTATGACATCAACAGCCTCCGGAGTTCGCACACGGCCCCGCGATCCCGACACGTTCGACATCGTTGCCACAGTGCGCGCGCTTGCCGAAGCGGCGCGCTACCACCGGCTGCTGATCGTGGTCACCACTGTCATAACCCTCGCTTTGACTGCGTTGTACTCGTACATATGGCCACCTGTATACACCGCCGAGGCGATGATCATGGCCGAAGCCGAGTCTGACACGGTGCGTGATTCGTTCTATGCCAACTGGAATGTGTTTCGCAAGGACAGTGTGCGCACCGAGATCGAGTTGATGATGTCTGGGTCGGTGCTCAAGCAAGTGATCGAGCGAGAAAAGCTCGGTTATGACGACGTCTACCATCCGTTCATGTCCCACTTGAGTTACCTGTGGGAAAAATCGTGGCCTGGCCGCGCCTACAAGGAAGTCAAGGGATGGGTCTTCGGGGCCGCCGAGGAAGACGATTTTGACCCCGCCACCAAAGATCTCGGCCGCACCATTTCCGACATGCGTGCAGGCTTGCAGATCCTGCCAATCGGTGAATCGATGGTGGGGCGAGTCATGTTGAAGGGGCCGACCCGGCGCGTTTCCGAAATCACCAATACCCTGCTCAAGGTTTACAACGAGATGCGTGGGGAGCGGCACCGAAACGAAGCAAAATTAGCTTTCGATTCGCTGACCATCGAAGTCGAAAAGGCGCGTGGTGAGTTGGCTTCCGTGTCAGCACGCCGCGTGGCATTCCTCGACCGCAATGCGTTGGTGTTTGACCTGCAGAAAGAAACACAGGAGGTCAAGACCTTGTCAGACCTCGAATCGAGCGCGATCGCCACTCGCCAGAAAGTCGCCAGTGTGGAAGCAACGCTTCAAAGCGTGGAGCGGGCACTCAAACAACAGAGTCCAACCATCAAACTGCAGACTGTCACGGAATTGAATTCGTTGCGTGAAAATGCCAGCCAACGGCGGCTGGAGTTGGACTCTCAAATGATATTCGCGGCGAATCGGTACCGTGCCGACTCTCCGGAAATCATGGAATTACGCGAAAGCATCCGGAGATTCGACGAGCTTATCGCAGCCGCCCCGGAGCGCAAAGAGCGCGGCTCAACCGAGGGGTTAAACAGTACACATCAGCAGCTTTTGCTCAACCATAATACCTTGAGCGCCGAGCTTGCCGGGGCGCGTGCCAGCCTGGACTCGCTTGATTCAAGTGCTGCCAGGCTGAGGCGCGCCCTTGCGCGCGTGCCGGCAATGCAAGACGAACTGCGTGTGCTCGATCGCCTTTACGGCGTTTCCGCCGAAAAGTTTCAGGCGCTGTTGAACAAGCGCTCGCTGGTGGAGGTATCGATGGCGACCGCTACTGCGGCGTCTCCTAGCCTGAGAGTCGTTGACTATGCGGTGCCACCGTCTTCGAAATCCTGGCCCAAGGCCAAGGTTCTGTATCCGGCCGCACTTGCTGTTGGCTTGGTGCTCGGCCTTCTGGCGGCGCAGATCAAACGTCTGGCCGGTGGGCGGGTGCGGCTTGGCTTCTGGGGCCGGCGCAACGGCGACGCGCCAGTATTCGGTGCGGTCGCAGTGCCGGACACGCTTCCGTTCACGCTTGTCCGCGTGGCGCTCGAAGACACCGGCAGACCTGCGCAGGCCACTGGCAACTAAGTAATGGCCCGCATGACATCCGAGTCCAACTCTCCGCCAGCCCCAGACGGCCAGTCTTTCAGCGACGCAGACGCCGCTGCGTACCAGCGCCTGGCACTGCAGCTGCACCACGACATGCCAAGAGGCGAAGGCCGACGCACGGTACTTCTGACTACGGCCAACGCCGCGCGGGAGGCAGCCTTTGCCGGAATCGCACTGGCACACAGTCTCGCAGAGCAGCTGCAGCAGCCTATTTTGTGCGTTGACGCACATGCCAAAGGGGGCGATGCCAGCCGGGCACTGGGTTGCTTGGCCGCACCAGGTTTCACCGATTTGACGCTTGACCCTGAACTTCGCGTGAGCGATCTTGCACTTGCCACATCAAACCCGATGCTGCGTTTTCTGCCCGCCGGTGTAGTCAGCGCAGGCGCTGGTGTGCGCTCTCCCGAACAGGTCGAGCGCGCAGTGCGCGCCCTCGAAGAAGGCCATGATTTTGTGGTGCTGGTAGGCGGCTCGGTGCTGGACGACACCCGGGCGCTGACCATTACGCCCCATGTTGGCAGCGTCGTACTGCTGGCATTCGAGAATCGGACGCTGCTGGCGGACCTCGACCAGGCGCAACGCGCACTTCGCTTTTGCAAGGCGCGGCACCTGGGGCTTGTCATCAGCACCAACGGGCGGCCATAAGGCCACTGACAAGGCCGCGCATGCGAAGATTGAAGCCGCACCGGTCAGCGTGGCGACAAAGGCTTCCGGACTGGCGATCAACTCGCGATTCGGCCGCTGTGGTGACGCTGGTCATCGGTATTGCCGTTGCGATTGCCGCCGCCTGGGGAGCCACATCAAGCTGGCGCCTGGTGTCCATGCTGGTGGCCGCAGGGTTGATGCCGGTCGTGGCACTCGCATCGGGCAATCCGCGCATTTTTTGCCTCTGGTGCCTGATGTTCGCACTTCCGTTCGAGCTGAGCTTCTATTTCGGGCCGATCTCGGACAAGGGGGGCGGCGAACGAGCGCTGCGGCTGGAATTGTCGGACGTATTTTTCCTGTCGTTGTTGGCCTTCCAATTGCGTGACGTATTTTCGGGCCGTTGGCCGGGGCTGCGGATTCCGAAGGTGATACTGGTGTGGCTCGCCATCATGGTCCTCTGGGGCGGAGAAACCGCGCTCAACGGAAACTTCAAGACCACGGCGGTCCATGAAATGGTGCGCATGCTGAAGATGGCGATCCTGTTTGTGGTCATCGTCAATGAGCTCGACACGCCCAGACGAATGTTGCATGCTGCTGCCGCAGTCACCTTTGGCGCCTTGTTCCAGGCCAGTTTCGGACTCTTGCAATATTGGAATGGGCGCACCTTCGGCCTGGATGTTCTCGGCGAGGTCAGCGAATACATCTCGAGCATCCTGTCCACCACGGCAGTGCGCGATAGCAAGGTATTTCGCATCAGCGCCTTCGTTGGCCACCCGAACCTGCTTGGCATCTACCTCGCGGCCTGTCTGCCGTTGGCGATTGGCGGAATGATGCTCAACCGCGGGCCCGCCTGGCGCTTTTTCTTTGCGCTGGCCACCGCGGTGGGCGGCGTTGCGCTGGTCTTGACCCAGTCCCGGTCAAGCTGGGCCGGCTTCGCTGCTGCGTTGGTGTTGCTGCTGGCATTGATGCTGATGCACAGGAGGATGTTCAGGCGCTCGATGTCGGCCGTGGCATTCAGCATCGTGGCATTGGCCATTGTGTTCGGCACGTTCCAGGAGCCGATCATGAAACGCTTGTTTGAAAGCGTCGAAGGGTCCACCACCGGTCGCGAGGAGTTCAAGGAGGATGCGGGGCGCCTGATCGATGACTATGTCTGGTTCGGTGTCGGTCTCAGCCAATACGTACACGAACTTCCGCCGTACATGAAATACAGTCTTCGTGCCTACAGCTACTGGGTCCCTCCGGTTCACAACATCTACCTCCTGTGGTGGGCCGAGACCGGGCTGGTCGGATTGTCGATCCACCTGGCGATGTGGGCTGCCATTGTGCTGATGGCCTGGCGCAACCTGCGGGTCGATGACGAAACGCTTTTTCTCATGAATCTGGCATGTATGGCGGCCATGATCGCCTTCGCGGTTGACGGCTTTCAAAGCTTTACGCTGCGGGTCAACCCGCTGCTGCGGGTCTACTGGGTACTGGCCGGCATTATCTATGCCAGTCACTATTGGAGGCTCGAGCAAAAACATGCCCCGTGGCCGGCACGAACCGGTGTCGCATGAACGGGCCACCCGCCGTGGCACAGGTGACTCCGCGTGTGCACAGTGTGAGGCGCGTCTTGCGCAATACGCTGGCGCTGGCGATCGGTCGCAACCTGATTGCACTGGCGCGCCTGGCGCTGCTCGCCATCGTGGCGCGTGGCCTGGGGACCGATGTTTTCGGCCAGTACGCGCTGCTTATCGCGTTACTGATGATTGCCGAGGGCCTGCTTGATTTTGGCAGCAATGAAATTTTCGTACGCGAAGTCACCAGCAACCAGGCGCGTCGTACGCATCTGCTGCGCGTGTTGACTGCGGGCCGACTGTTGCACGCTCCGTTGGCGTGGGCCATGCTTGTGGTGGCAGCTTTACTTCTTGGGTACGACCGCGCTATCGTGCAGGCCGCCGCAGTAGGTGGCATCAGCTTGTTGTTCTTCGGCGGTGTCATGGTGTACCGCGTGGTATTTCGCACCGAGCTCACCATGGAGCGCGAGATCGTGGCCGATTTCGTGTCCGTAATCGCCATGCTGGCTGGCGTGTTGTGGGTGTCTACCCAGGGCGGCGGAATTGTCGCTGTGATGGCATGCCACGCGGTCTCACGCGCAGTGTACTTTGCGGCCGCCACCTGGCTCGGGCGAAGCGACTTCCGGTATTCAATCGCCGGCGTCTGCTGGGCGGACCTCGTATGGAGCTGGAAGGCGTGCGCGGCAGTCGGTACTGCCGGCTTTATGGTGATGATGTACGACCCATTGGACGTGCTCATGTTGTCACGGTTGGCCAGCTTCGAAGACACCGCCCGCTTCGCCGCAGCGCAACGGCTGGCCTGGCCGCTGTTGATCACGCTCGCGTCGGTGAGTGGCACTTTGTATTCGGTCGCTGCAGGGGCTTGGCCGCACGACATGCCTCGGCTTGAGCGTGCTTGTCAGCGCGGCCTCGATGCGGTGGTCGTCGCTGGCCTCGCAGTAGTGTCGGGCGCCATTGCAGGGGCTGAGTTTCTGTTGTCGCTGATTGGTACTGAGTTGTCGAACGGAGCACCTGCCTTTGGCGTGCTGGTGGTGTTGTGTGTGGTCAAGTCGATCTCCAGTACGGTTGGACCACTGCTGTTGGTGGTGGGTGCGCAGCGTATGGCTCTGGTCATTGTCGGCAATGCGTTGGTGTTCAAACTTGTGGCCGGCATGGCAGTGATTCCGGCCCATGGCTTTGTCGGTCTGGCTTGGTCAGCGCTGGCGGTAGAGGTTTTTTTCGTGGCGATACCAGCGCTGTTCCTTGTAAGGCGACTCGTTTGCATCAAGCTGCAGTACGGCACAGCACTGCGCGCTGCTGCGATTTGCCTGGTCTCCGTTCTGGTGACACAAGCATGGCTGGGGCCCCACGGGTTGTGGCCGGCGCTCCTGGCACCTGCGCTCTACCTTTCGCTGGCGCTTGCCACCCGCACATTGCGCCTGTCGGAACTGAATCAGCTCAGACAACCCAAACAACATGAGGATGCTCGATGAAACGCGACTTGCGCGTAGCCCTTGTATCGATCGGCATTGGCAGATTTCAGCGCGGCTTCGAGCGCTATTTCACCGACCTCGCTGCAGCAATGCAGCAAGAGGTAGACCTCACCCTTTACGCTGGCGCGCCAGGACACGGGCGACGCGTCCCTCGTGGGCTGGCGGCGCTGACGCAGCTGGCGCACCGCGTGCCAGTGGGCCAGGTCGAAACCGAATACCGTGAATACAAGCAGGACTGCCTTGCATACGGCATTGCGCTGTGGCCGGAGCTGGTAAGCGGACGCTTTGACGTCGTGCATGTGATCGACCCGCCGCTGTCCAAATTGGTCGAAAAGATGCTGCCGCTTGTTCCGGGACAGCTCCGCTTGCTGTACACCAATGGAACTGCCTGGCCAGTGCATCTGTGCCCGCAACGGGCGCGCATCCACCACGTACAAGAGGGATCGTTCCACCAGGCACTCGGTGCCGGCGATCCCGACGAACGCAACGTACTGGTACCGTGCGGCATTGACGCCCACGGCTTCGATGTGGCCACAGACCGCGCGACACTGCGCGCCCGCCATGGTGTCGCACAAGACACATTCGTGGTGCTGGTTGTAGCGGCGGTCAAGCGCACACACAAGCGCGTGGACCACGTCATCAATGAGGTAGAGGCACTGGGTGGCAACCTGCTTCTATGGATCGACGGCAAGCCAGAGGATCCAGAGTTGATCGCTCAGGCCCGGGAACGGCTCGGGGCGCGCTGTCGCATAACGTATGTCTCGTCGGGTGAGGTTGGCCAACTCTACAAGATGGCCGATCTGATGGTGCACGCTGCGCTCGAAGAGTCGTTCGGCCTCACCGTGGTGGAGGCGCTGTCAACCGGGCTGCCGGTTCTGGTCCACGACAGCCCGCACTTTGAATGGCTCGTCGGTGATCGTGAACCACTCGTGGACATGCGTGTTCCGGGTGCTCTGCGTGAACGGATTGCAGCGGCGTGGTCGGGGCAACAGGTTAACCCTGATGTGTCAAGTGTCGCCCGGCGCGCAGCGTCGGTCCGTTTGCGCTTCGATTGGCAGCAGTTGCGGCAGAGTTATTGCGCCTTGTACGAAGGCACGGCGGCATGATGAAGGCCGCCGGTTGTGACCAGTGGCAACACCGGCAATTGTCTTCCGTGTGGCGTGGCCTGTCAGAAGACATCGACCGCTACGTCAACAAGTCGCCCGAAAATGTCGAACTTGGCAACAGTTTCAAACGCCGCCTGAGCGCCTTTCTCACACCCGAATTGCTGTGCCTGCTGTTGTACCGAGTGGCGCATTGGCTCCAATGTGCCAATTGGCGACGCATTGCCTGTGCGATAAGCAGATTCAACGGCGTGATACACAAAGTACACCTGCCACCGTACAGTTGCATCGGACCGGGCTGTCGCTTGTCGCACCCGGCGGGCGTGGTGTTTCACGGCAGTGCAGGTCGCGGGTTGACTCTGTTCGGGATGGCAGTATGCTGCGTGTGTGAAGATGCGCTGGATGCTGGCCTTGACCATGCGCCGCAGCTTGGAGACAACGTTACCCTGGGAGCACATGCCGTTTTGATCGGACCGATTACCGTTGGCAGCGACACACAGGTATCGCCGTTTTCGCGCGTGGTCCGACATGTCCCGGCTCGGACCATCGTCGCATCGCGCGCGCTGCGTGTGCGTTTGCGGCGCGAGGGCTAGGTCATGTCCACTCTGTCTGGAGCACTACAACGCACCGCCCGCTTGCATGGCGGGCGCCCGGCAGTGATCGATGCTGAAGGTATCTTTACCTGGCACCAGTTCGCCGACCGTGTCGCGCGACTGGCTTCGGTGTTGCAACAACTTGGTATGCGGCGCGGCGGTCGGTTTGGTGTTCTCGCGGCAAACTCGTTTCGCCAGGCCGAGCTGTTTCACGCTGCTTACTGGATCGGTGCGGTGCCCGTGCCGGTGAACACGCGGTTGGCGCCACTGGAAATCCGCGAGTTGTTGGTGGCGACTGACTGTCAATGGGTCGCGGTGGACCCGGCATGCGAGACACTGCTGGAAAGCACCGAGCTCGCAGACTGGTACGCTGGCCGCATGGTGCTTGGAAGTACGGTCCTTGAAGCCTGTATCTCGGGGGCCTCGCCAGCGCGCCGCACGCACCTCGCCGACAGCGACGAAGCACTCCTGTTGCATACCGGCGGCACCGCCGGCCGCGCCAAGTGCGTGGTGCTGGCGCACCGCCATATCCTGGCCAACGCGCTGCAGGTGGCATTCGCCTGGCCCTCCG
This sequence comes from Rhodoferax sp., assembly GCA_043776215.1. GTDB lineage: Bacteria > Pseudomonadota > Gammaproteobacteria > Burkholderiales > Burkholderiaceae_C > CAISIP01. The sequence goes on from JAYVRP010000939.1 coordinate 45,036, forward strand.
GCGAGGACGACATCGCCTTGCACGTGGCCCCGATGTTCCATTCTGCGGACCTTGTGATGACATCGATGATGCTGCGAGGGGCGGCTCAAGCCTGGTTGCCGAGATTCACGCCTGCGGATTTGTTGCGTGCGATCGAAACCTATCGCGTGACAGTGACGATGGTGGTGCCGACCATGCTGATCATGACGCTGCAGTCGGGGCTGATCGCAAATCACGACTTGAGCAGTCTTCGGCGCCTGCTTTATGGCGCGTCGCCGATTTCGCGCGAGTGGTTCGCACGGGCCATGGAGGCGCTTCCACATGTCGAATTCACACAAGGTTACGGGCTCACTGAAACGGCTCCGATTGTCGCCATGCTCGATTGGCCATCACACCTGGCAGCGCTGGCGCTGCCAGCCAACCTCGCGCCATCCTGTGGTCGGCCACTGCCAGGCATTGAGCTGCGCATTGTCGACAGCAACGGAGGCGACTGTGATCCGGGGACGGCCGGAGAGATCGTCGTTCGTGGTCCCAATGTTTTCGCGGGTTACCACAACATGCCGCAGGCTGACGCACTCGCGCTGCGCGACAAATGGTTTCATACTGGCGACATAGGCAAGTTCGACGACATCGGGCTCCTCTATATCCTTGACCGCAAGAAGGACATGGTAAACGTCGGTGGCGAGAAGGTCTACTCACTTGAAGTCGAGGCAGTATTGATGCAACACCCGGCGATTGCCGAAGTCGCGGTGATCGGTGTGCCGGGGCGCTTCGGTGAGTCTGTTTTCGCGGTGGTGGCATGCCACCCCGGCGCCGCCGTTACCAAGAAGGCGCTGCGCGAATTTTGTCGCGGCCGTCTCGGAGCGTTCAAGATCCCCACTGGATTGGCGTTTGTCGACGCATTGCCCAAGAGCGCGCTTGGAAAGGTACTCAAGAGTGCTTTGGTGGAAACTTACTCGCGCTAGAATTATTGGTGCATTTGCTGTCAGCACACCGAGAAGGAACAATGTCTCTGATGTCAGATTTTCGCCCCAGGATTCTGCTGATCGGGGCTGGGCGATTCGGCATGCAACACTTGACAGAGTGGTGCCGTCTCGCCACTGAGGGGGCCGTTTTGATTACGGGTGTCGTGGTAAAGAGCGATGCGCATGGGGCTGTGATCGCAGCCCGGCATGGCGTGTCATGCTACCGGCATCTTGACGAAGCGCTTGCGCTTGGCGTCGATGTGGTGGACATCGTTACCCCTTCCGAAACACATGCAGACCTGGTTCGGCGCTGCCTGCCGCATGCCCATGTTCTGGTCGAGAAGCCGCTGGCCATGGATCCTGGCCAGGCGGCGGAGCTCCGCACGCTGGCATCCCGCTCGGGCCATGTTCTGATGGTCGGACACCTTTTCCGGTTTCACCAGGTCGTACGCGAATTGAAGCGGCTTACGGCGTCAATCTCCGAGCTGCCGTGCGGTATCGATGGCATCATGACCAACCCTCAGGAGGCGGGTGACGAACTGAAGGACCCGAACCTTGAGTTCCTGCACCTGTTTGACATCATTGACTTCCTCTTCGAAGTTCAGCCTGAGATGAGCATCGGACGGCGCAATGGCCTCGTGAACCACATCAGCATTCGTTACCCGGGTCCGATGAACGTGAATCTGACGATGGGCTGGAGCGGCGAGTCCAAGGTTCGCGTCGTGAAACTGCTTTACTCCGACCGCCAGATCACTGCCAACCTGATCGACAACTCCATCGTGGTGGCAACGCGTGACAGCCAGGTACACAAGACGTTTTTTCCGGGTGAACCCCGGGCTCTCAGGGAGGAGCTCAAGACCTTTCTGGAAGCAGTGCGCAACCAGTCCACGGTCCACCCGGACGCCACGGTCGGTGAGCGCATCGTGGGCATAGCCATTGCCGCAACGCCCCGACCCGACAAGCATCGCCCCCGGGTCGCCGTCATTGGTGGGGGAATATTTGGTGCGACTTGCGCTCTGGAATTTGCGAAGATCGCCCAGGTGTCACTGTTCGAGCGCCATTCCGAACTGCTAACCGAGGTGTCGTTCAATAACCAGGTCAGGCACCATTCCGGCTTCCATTACCCGCGCAGTTACGACACGATCGCCGAGATCAAGGCCGCTCGCCACGACTTTGAGGCGGAGTACGAGGACGCAATTCTTCGCGATATTCCCTCATACTTCTGCACCTCGGCAACTGGCATCGAGATTCCCGCTGAACGCTACCTCGCCGCCTGCATGAACAGCAACCTGGCGTTCACGCTTGGCGGCCCACCCGAGGGCGTGCTCGACCTTTCCAAGGTCAATCTCAGTTTGAAAACGGATGAAGCGGTTTACGATGTGCCGCGCCTCAGGGAGATCGTCACCGACCGACTGCGGCGCAACAAT